>NZ_JAMYLA010000008.1:0-162314 GCF_040317725.1 Mesorhizobium sp. M1396
AGGCGCCGGTGGTGCGGTTCTCGGCGAAGGGATCGAAGGCGATCGGCGTCCGCGTCGAGATGTTGCAGATGCCGACTTCGTTCATTTCGAGCGACTTGGCCGCTTCATGGGCAAAGTCGTTGACGTTGATCCGGTATTTCAGATCGGTGACGGTGGCGCTGGTCTGATCGGTCTCGGTGCGCAGGATGTAGGAGCGACCGGGCAGCAGCGCATGCTCGTCGAACCAGACGATGTTGGCGGCGAATTGGTCTGCGACCTGCGGCCGTGCGGCAGGCGAAACCAGCATGTTGCCGCGTGATATCTCGACCTCGTCGTCAAGGACCAGCGTGACGGCCTGGCCGGCAGCCGCCTGGGCAAGGTCGCCGCCATACGAGACGATCCGCTTGACGCGCGAGGATTTGCCGGACTTGGCGACAACGACTTCGTCGCCTGACGCAACCGAGCCGGAAGCGATCGTGCCGGCAAAGCCGCGAAAGTCGAGATTAGGGCGATTGACATACTGAACCGGAAAACGGAACGGCAGTTCGACCACCGCCTCATCGACCGACACGGTTTCGAGATGCTCGATCAGCGTCGGGCCGGAATACCATTCCATGCTGTCCGAGCGGCGGCTGACATTATCGCCGTAACGGGCCGACATCGGGATCGGCACCATGGTCTGGAAGCCGAGATCGCGCGAGAATTGCCGGTAGTCTTCAACGATCCGGTCGAAGATCGCCTGATCGAAATCGACGAGATCGATCTTGTTGACGGCCAGCACGATGTGGCGGATGCCGAGCAGCGAGGCGATGATCGAATGGCGCCTGGTCTGGCGCAGCACCCCTTGCCGGGCATCGATCAGCACGATCGCCAGGTCGGCGGTCGAGGCGCCGGTCGCCATGTTGCGCGTGTACTGTTCGTGGCCGGGCGTGTCGGCAACAATAAACTTGCGCTTCGGCGTGGCGAAGAAGCGGTAGGCGACGTCGATGGTGATGCCTTGCTCACGCTCGGCCTCGAGACCGTCGACCAGCAAAGCGAAATCGATGTCGTCACCGGTGGTGCCATGCTTGCGCGAATCGCGCTCGAGCGCGGCGAGCTGGTCCTCGAAAATCTGCTTGGTGTCGGAAAGCAGGCGCCCGATCAGCGTCGACTTGCCGTCATCGACGGAACCGCAGGTCAGGAAGCGCAGCAGCGATTTCTTCTCTTGCGCCGCCAGATAGTCGCGAACGCCGTCGGTGGGTGCGAGGCTCTTTGCCATGATGTGGCGCATGGTCAAAAGTACCCCTCGCGCTTCTTCTTTTCCATCGAGCCGGCCTCGTCGCGGTCGATCAGGCGGCCCTGGCGTTCGGAGGTGCGCGCGGTCAGCATTTCGCCAACGATGGCTTCCAGCGTATCGGCATCCGATTCGATGGCCCCGGTCAGCGGATAGCAGCCAAGCGTGCGGAACCGCACCAGCCGGTTTTCCACCGTCTCGCTGGGGCGCAGTTTCATGCGCTCGTCATCCCTGAGGATCAGCATGCCGTCGCGTTCCACCACCGGCCGCTCCTTGGCGAAATAGAGCGGCACGATCGGGATACTCTCCTGCAGGATGTACTGCCAGATATCGAGTTCAGTCCAATTCGACAGCGGAAAGACGCGGATCGATTCGCCCGTTGCGATGCGGGTGTTGAATATCTTCCACATCTCGGGGCGTTGATTCTTCGGGTCCCATACATGCTGGGCGTTGCGGAAGGAGAAGATGCGCTCCTTGGCGCGCGATTTCTCTTCGTCGCGACGGGCGCCGCCAAAGGCCGCGTCGAAACCGTATTTGTCGAGCGCCTGGCGCAGCGCCACGGTCTTCATCACATGGGTGTGCGTGTTCGAACCATGGTCGAACGGATTGATGTTGTCGCGTACGCCATCTTCGTTGACATGCACCAGGAGATCGAAGCCGAGTTTCTGCGCCATCTGATCGCGAAAGGCGATCATCTCGCGGAATTTCCACGTCGTGTCGACGTGAAGAAAGGGAAACGGCGGCTTAGCGGGATAAAACGCCTTCATCGCCAGATGCATCAGCACGGATGAATCCTTGCCGACCGAATAGAGCATGACCGGCTTGGAAAAAGCGGCCGCAACCTCGCGGAATATGTGGATGGATTCGGCTTCAAGCCGCTGGAGATGCGTAAGCGCTGTTGTCATGGACCGTGAGCGTTCTTTCGTGCCTTCCGACAGAAGATCTTGCCTCAAATCATCGAGCTTTGCGCCCGGTTCAAGCCTTGCTTCTGGACAATCTCTCTCGTGCCGGCGTTCTAGCAGATCGCCGTTGTCTAGAACAATGCAAGACTGGCCCTGGGGCGCATGGTTCGGGAATGAATTTTCCACGAATGCCGGAAAAACCGGAAATTCCTGCTCGCTAGGCTGACAGCTGAGAAAATGCCGGAAAAATATTGCTTGAATAGACCGGCTAAGGCCCTTCCGGGAACCTCCCTCCGATCGACCCCGCGCCGGCCGCTGTTTTTCGGTGACAATCGACCCAACATACTATCGAAAAAGAAGCCCAGCCGCTATACCAGCCCCAGGAAGCGGGCAAGTGCATCATGAGGCATGGGCAGTCTCGAGGCGAGCGCATTCTGCTTCGCTAAACAAGATCCGCCGCATGAAACTTCCCGAAAATAGCGAGCCCGAAAATTTGAGCCGGCTTTCATCCCTGAGACAGCAATTCACGCCTTCGCGGGTCAATATCTACTTCTCCATCCTTTGCTTCTTTTTTCCACCGGTTCTGGGATCGGTGGTCAGTTTTGTTTTCAACGGCGGAGCCCTGGCTTCCGTCGTACTGATTGCTTCTGGGAAAAGGCACTTCAACGCGGACCGGCCAATGATTTGGCTGACGGTCGCGATCTATGCCTACTGCGCGGCCAATCTCCTGGCCACCATCGTCAACAATTCGTTCGTCCGCGATGCGCCACACCTTATACCGCTCGTCACCTTCCTGTTTTTCCCCGTCTCCTATTCGACCTGGAGCATCACGCAGAAAACCATGCTTGCCCGCACCATCGTTCTCAGCTGCATGGCCGCCTGTTTTGTCGCGCTGCTCATGGCCGTCATCCAGCAATATTGGATCGGGGTCAGGGCCGAGGGCGGGGCCGGCAACCCGATCGTCTTCGCAACGGTCGTCTGCCTTGCCGTGGCGGTCTGCGTGGCCGGCGCCTTGTCAGGCATAGAGCGAGCCCGTAACCCCCTTTTCTACGCCGCATTGGCTGGGACGATCGCCATCATCTATTCCGGTTCGCGTATTGCCTGGCTGGCTCTGCTGATTGCCGGCATCGCTGTTTTGCTTATCAACCATCGGAGGCTCAGAGGCAGGAATGCCGTTCGTGTGCTTCTGCTGCTGGTGGCAGTCGGCATCGTGGTCGCCGCTTTCGGCTTCCAGGCGATATCCGGGCGCATCGACTTTCTGCAATCCGATTGGAATGCGCTGGGCGCGCAGGGCAATTACGACAGCTCGTTGGGAATACGTGTCGCGCTTTGGGAGATCGGCCTCAGAGCATTCCGTGACATGCCGCTGTTCGGACATGGGGTGGGCGCGACCCAGCTTTTGATCAAGCAGGGCTTTCATGATCAGTTCGCAATGGAGACAGGCTTTAACCATTTTCACAATGGCTTCCTGACCGCCTTGGTGCAAGCAGGAATTCTGGGCGCCGCAACGCTGGCGGCGATCTTTGTCGTTGCCGCTGGAAATGCCGCCCGGGTCTTGCGAAACAGCAGCGATCCTGTCGAGCGGTTCGGCGCCACCATGATTGTCATCGTGGTGATAACCTATCTCACCGCCGGGATGACGGGTATCCTGGTCGGCCATGACATTGTGGACTCGGTGCTGATGGTCTTCCTGGTGTGTGGAACGTATCTTGCCTCCGGCCGTCAGGCTCCGTTGATGGAAAAGCATGCACCTCCACCAGTGATGGAAGAGCAGGAGCTTCCGGCAGCCAGCCAAGAGTTGTTGCGGGCAAGGCAATGAAGGTCCTGGTCACCGGCGCGACGGGTTTCATCGGGCGCCTTGTCGTGCACAAACTTCGCGAATCCGGCGCCGAGCTTCGTCTCGCTTCCCGCCATCCGGAAAGGCTTGGGTCGGGGGACGGCGCGGTGCTGTTGCCCAATTTCGATGCACCGGCCGCGGCCTTCCTGGCACTCACCAGGGGTGTGACCCACGTCGTCCATTGTGCCGGCCTCAACAACGATCAAGGCAATGCCACCGAAGCAGACTATTGGGCGGCCAATGTGGAATTGAGCGCACGGCTGGCGCATGCCGCGGCCGCGCAGGCAAGCGGACGCTTCATCCATCTCTCCTCGATCCGGGCCGTGATCGGCGCTCGCGTCAGCGCGACGATCGACGAGAACACGCCTCCCGCCCCGCAATGCGTCTACGGGCGCTCGAAGCGCGAAGGCGAGATCAGGATCCTGGAAGCCTATGCATCGCATGGCCGCTCCGACGCCGCCGTGTTGCGCCTGCCGCCGGTCTATGGGAGCGGCATGAAGGGAAACCTGGCGACGCTGATGCGCTTGGCCGATACGGCGATGCCGCTGCCGACCGGCGCCTTGACGGGAATCCGCTCGCTGATGTCCCGCGAGGCCGTGGTGCGAGCAGTGTCGCATCTGTTGACCCATTCGGCGCCACTTCGCCCGATCTATGTCGGCGCCGATGTACCACCGGTCACCCTCGAAGCCATCATCGCCGCCTTTCGCCGGGGTTTGGGGCGGCCGATGCGCCTGATGACCGTGCCGGCAGGCCTGATGCGGCCGGCAGCAAGCGTGCTGGGCAAGCAGGCATTTTGGGACGGCCTGACCGCGACACAGATATGCGATCCCGCCCTGCTGATATCGCAGGGATGGGCACCCGAAACCGACCCGCTGGGGCGGCTGGCCGAACTGGCGCGGCTCGGTAAGTCTAGCTTCCCATCACTTTTGGGATCGTGGTTTGTTCAGCCTCGGTAGAGCGTTCCGAGCAGGATCCGAAGGTCAAGCCGGAACGACGCCATGCGGAGATACGCGGCGTCCGTTTCAGCCAGAAGCCGCGGGTTCGACATGTCGATGCCCCTGATCTGGGCCAGGCCGGTTATGCCTGGAACTGCCGCCAAAACCCCCAGCCGCCTGCGACACTCGATCAATTCCGTTTGGGTCGGCAGGCAGGGGCGCGGCCCGACCAGGCTCATCTCGCCCTTCAACACGTTCCAGAACTGCGGCAGTTCGTCGAGCTTGAATTTCCGCAGCACCTTGCCAACCGTTGTGACGGAATTCGCGGGCGCCTCATGCGAGGGCAATGACGGCGTCCCGACATACATCGTGCGCAACTTGTGACAGCGAAAAAGCCTGCCGTCGCAACCGACCCGCGTCTGCGAAAAAATAGCCGGACCAGGCGACGATACCCGAACGGCAAGGACGGCGAGCGCCAAAACGGGAGATGTGACCACCAGCAGCAGAGCCGCGCCGGCAAGATCGAAAATGTGCTTGGCTGCTTTCATGAACGGCCGATGGCGCTCCCTGTCAAAGTCCCGAGGCAACGCCGCGGGCCAAGCCCGTCAATCCGGTCGACGTAGCATGAGCTCATATCTTGACCAAGCGTGCCACGCAGCCCTTCGATGCTCAGATGCGCCCGAGGATGAAAGCGAGATAGAGCCCCAGGGTCCCGGAAAAAGTCTGCCGATAGACACCGCTTTTGCGCAAGGCTGCCAGGCGGCGAAAAAGACCGCCCTGCCGACCCCTGGTGAACAGGTCGAGGCATTGCGCCGCGTCCTCGGTCAGGAGGTCGCGATTGACGACAAGTCCTTCAAGGTTGAGGTCCGTCCAGTCGGCAAACTCGCCCTTGAACAGGCGGCCAAGCCGGGAAACCCTTGCCCTCCACGACGCGTTGGCGCCAACCAGGTTTGCCGCATGCTGCCGGTAGCGCACCAGTGGCCGCGGATCGTAGCGGACGATGCCGCCGGCGGCGGTCACGATGAGATAGGCCCACCAGTCGTGGCTGACGAACCCGGTCCGCGCGGAAGCCCTGGCCAGCAGGTCGCGCGCCGCGGCGTTGAGCAGGATGGTGTTGCCGCCGGCGATGCTCTGCACAAGTGCGTTGCGAAAGGATGGCGGCCGGGCAAACAGCGGCGAATGGCCAACAAGGCTTCCCGTTTCCGTCATGGTCGCGGTTCGCGAACAAAACATCAGCGGAGTTTTTGCGTCATGGGCCTGCATCCAGCGGATGGCGCTTTCCAACCTGTCGGGCTCCCAGATATCGTCCTGGTCGCAGAAAGCATAGCCGTCCGCATCGATGCGTCGATCAAGGATCATCGACCGGAAATTGGCGGCGAACCCTTGCCGCGGCCCCTCCACAAGGGTCATTCGACCCTTGGTCCAGCGGGATTTCCATGCCTCGATGATGGCGATCGTGCCATCGATGGAGCCATCGTCGGATATCCACAGGTCGACCAGAGGGTGCGACTGGGCGAGCAGCGACCGCAGCTGCTCATCGATGAAGGCGGCGCCATCTTTCGTGCCCATCAGGACCGCGATGCGCAGATCTGCTTTATCCACGAACGTCAAACACCTTGCATATGCCCGGGATTTTCAGATCCCCGAATCATGATCGCGTCGGAAGAGGAGCGGCCTAGCCCGCCTGCCCGACCGTTTTCGGGATCACGTCCTGACGAATGCTCCCCCTGGCCTTCTTGGCGCGGTCAAGGCCTGCCAGCACGGCGAGCGCGGCAGCCTTGTCCTGGTTTTTCGCCGTCTGCTGCAGCGCCGTGAGCGCGATCTGGACATCCGACCATTCCACCACGTCCGTGCTGAGGCCAAAAATCTTCGAAATGCCGAGTTCGACGAGTTCCTCATCTTCGCCATGCAGCGTTTCGTGGAGTTTTTCGCCCGGCCTTATGCCGGTGAACCGGATTGCGATGTCCTTGTATGGGCTCTTTCCGGACATGCGGATCATCGTTTCGGCCACTTCGAGAATCGGCACCGGCTTGCCCATGTCGAGCATATAGACGGCATAGTCATCCCCGCTCCGCCGCGACGCGGCATCGGCCGCCGACATGATGACGAGATCGACGGCTTCGGCCACGGTCATGAAATAGCGTGTCATGCGCCGGTCGGTGATGGTGACAGGTCCTCCAGCCTCGATCTGCGCCTGGAATATGGTCGCCACCGAACCATTGCTGCCAAAGACATTGCCGAACCGCACGGCTATGAACCTGGTGGCGGAGCGACGCCCGCCCGGCTCGGTCGCTGGCATCCCATGCAAGGCGCTGACGATCTGTTCGGCGGCCCGCTTCGTCATGCCAAGCACCGATGAGGGATCCACCGCCTTGTCGCTCGATATCAGGACAAATTGCGCAACCCCGCACTTGGCGGCGACCTCGGCACAGACGAGCGTTCCGAAAATATTGGTCTGGATGGCCGAATCCCAGTTTTCCTCGAGCAGCGGAACGTGTTTGAGCGCCGCGGCATGAAAAATGATATCCGGCCGGAATTCCGTGACGACACGCGTTATCTGGCGTCGGTCGGCGACATCGACGATACGGACCTTGAGACGGTCGTGGTCCTTCTCGTCGATATACTGGCTCAGCTGGAAGATGCCGAACTCGGAGTTGTCGGCGACCAGCACCGCCTCTGCTCCCAGTTCCAGCGACCGTTTGACCAGCGTTCGGCCGATCGAGCCGGCACCGCCCGTCACCAGAACACGTTTGCTGCCGACAAAGGCACCGATGCGCTCGATATCGGACGCGACTGTCGGACGGCGCAGGATCGTTTCCATCTCGACGGTGTCGAGAACCAGCTTGCCGTGCCGTTCCAGCTCCGAAAGACCGGAGAACTGCACCACACTTATATCGCCATGCCGGGCGACGCGGACGAGTTCCGAATACTCCTCGATCTCGTGCTCGGCGCCGCTGCCGAAAATCAGCAGATCCAGGCTTTTGGTGCCGCTCGCATAGTCTTCCAGGACATCGATCAGACGCGGCCGGGTCGCCACCACGGGAACACCCTGGATCCGCGTGCCCAACGGCGCGCCATGCTCGGTCGCCATGATGCCTGCGATGGAATAGTCGGCCGGCTGTGCCGTGCGCGTGAAGCGAATGATCAGGTCGGCTTCGCCGAGACGACCGACGAACAACGCTCGCTTGGCCTGCGTCCCGTCGGTCTTGCGGCTCAAAATGCCCCAGCTCGCGCCGTCACGCAGGAAGCGGTAGAACAGCCGGGGCGCCGATATGATCGTGAAGGAGACGAGGAAGAAGACGATGAACTGGCGCTCGTTGAGCCCCTGCACAGGCTGGAAAGAACGAACCAGCAGCGAAGTGGCATACAGAGCGAACGTCAAAATCGCGCAGCTTTTCAGGATGTTGAAAAAGTCCGGCGTCGACGCAAAGCGCCAGACGGTCGTGTAGAGGCCACAATATCTGAATAGCAAATGGCTGATGAGAACGACGCCCGCCCAGGTTGCCAGCCCCTCGTTGGAGAGCGCTTCGAACGAAAGATCCGACCGCGAAAGCACGAGGCTGAGCGCCACGGCGACCAGGACCATGACCACGTCCTGGACCATGATGAAGGCGCGCCGCATCTGTGGCCGGAGCCCGAATACTGATTCGAGGTAAGAATTCATTGGACGGCACTAGACTCCAGGCTCACGGATATGAACACCAGAAAAAGTGCGAACACGAAGATACTTCGTGGCCACTTTCTCAAAGTGCCATCCCCGGCCCCCGCCGTCCTGTATCGCATACTGCGGGGTTGAAGGCATAGCTAGATGTTTTTTTGGAAGTCGTATCCAGCTTCAGGCCGGGGCGTCCGCGAACGGTTGCGGTTCATGGGAACTTCTTGGGTCGTCAAAAAGATTGATGTAAAGGAGATGAATGCGCAGAGCCGAAATCGCCCAGAAATTCCCGTTCCTTCGACGACCAGTCGGTTTGATCAAAGAACTTGCAGGTAGGAGCCACAAACGCGTGATCAAAACAAATGAAGATGAGACGGTAGAATTTTGGTCAGAACGCTCACATGACGAACTAGCTCGAGTAGCGGCTGCGCTCCATCGCGATCGTCGCCAAGTCGAAGATAGAACCGGGCTTCACGAGGTCATCGGCGCAAGAACCATGATTTCAAATGCCTTTATCAGGGGCGTCGGCATTGAGGTCGGGGCTGGCAACAGGCCGTTTCCAGTGCCGCCCACGGCCACCGTGATGTACGGCGATATCCGCGACAATGAGACGTTAAAGACTCACTTTGCCGATCGAAACATCACCGAAGGCGGGTTTATCGATGCAGAAACTTTTGCAGGGACCAAGCCCGAAAGCCTCAACTTCATCATCTCCGCCCATGTGATCGAGCATCTGGCCAATCCTCTCGGCTCAATTCGTGAAGGGATGGCGCGGTTGAAGCCGGGGGGGATTTACATCATCGTTGTGCCGGATATGAGGTTCACCACCGACCGCGACCGACCGCCGACTTCATTTGATCATCTGAAGGAAGACTTGGCGACCGGTGGTGAGCCGACGTTGCTGGCTTCCTATGTCGAACATTGCCGGTATGTGCACCCGCTTTCGCAACCCGCATTCTCAAACGATGAACTGATGCCGGCGGCCGAAGATGGGCTAAAAAAGCGGATCGATATCCATGTTCACGCATGGACCAAAGAGACATTCTCTATGCATCTCGACCAGTTGGCGGAGCCGTTCGGCTTTACGAAGTGCTTCGAGTCGGCGATTCGAAACGAAGCGTTGTTTGTGCTTCGAAAGAATGCCGAATAGGGCTATTTCGCCGCAGCGACTGGCTCATTCGGACCCACTTCACTTTGTCTGACGGCGCAGTTTGGAAACGGCAGTTACGCATCGAAAGACAAGGCTAGTGATAATCGCGAGTACGCAATCGTCCGATAGAGCAAATGAAAAGAAGATGGCATATAAATGATACCAATTAATTACTTTCTGCGGATTAATAACGTTGGCGATAAATTCTCCCCCGAGATAGTACGAGCCATATCCGCGAAGGAACCAATCTGGACTTCAGACTTGGGGCGCCGACACTTGCTGGGCGTCGGCAGCATTCTCGCAAGCGCCACCGAACATTCATACGTTTGGGGTAGCGGAATCATGAACCCAAGGATGGGGGTAGGAAATCCCGCACCGTCCAGGGTTTTGGCTTTACGCGGGAAACTTTCCTATAGGGAATTGTCGCAGACTCTGCCGATGCGGCTGTTCGACATCCCACTCGGAGACCCAGGCTTTCTTTCCAATATTTTGGTGGACAAACCACAGCTAGGGGACCGAATTGATCTGGCCGTCATTCCCCACTACGTCGACCAAACAAATCCCTACGTGCAGCGCCTATCTGAATTGGACGGTGTAAAGGTTCTGGACGTGCACCAAGAGCCAAAGACATTCCTTTCTACTCTTGCGCAGTGCCGGTATGCGATCAGTTCGTCGCTCCATGGCCTGATCTTCTCCGAATCACTTGGCATCCCTAATGCTTGGGTCGAATTCTCCAATCTGGTGGCAGGCGAGGGTTTCAAATTTCAAGACTGGTTTTCGCTAGCAAGGAGACCGCAAGCGAACGCTGTTTCCATCAACCGCGCATGGTCACGATCAGAGCTGGTTGATCTCTGTCAGATCCACGAAATGGACATTGATCGCAATGCTCTGTCCGGAGCGTTAACAAAAGGAATAGATGAGCTTGAGTTAGAAATTCTTCCCAGTAAGCGCATATACGCCTTTGGCGAGTGCCGGTCTAGACCCGTGCCAATCTTCATAATTTCGTTCAATCGGGGCGATCAGTTGCTAAGATCGATCGACTCTTACAGGCGACTTAACACTGCCGTTGATATCGTTGTTCACGACAATGGAAGTTCCGACAAATATACACTAGGGATACTCGACGACTTAGAGAGATCCGGCGTAAAACTATTCCGATCTACTGCAATTACATCACCTGACGAGCTGAATAGTATCAACAGCACGATAGAGACGTATTTCTCAGACTGGGCTGAACCAAGTCGGTATGTGGTAACGGATGGCGACATTGACCTAGGGGGTGCCGATCCAGACATATTGTCGATTTTTGATGTTTTATTGGATAACTTTCGGGATGCGGCCTGCGTAGGGCCAATGTTAAAGATTCACGATATCCCCTCGACCTATGCCCTCTATAATCACGCAATGAATCGCCACATCGATCAGTTCTGGCAAAAAGAACCTTTATGGTTCACGCACGACGAAATTATGATCGCCTACCAAAGAGCACCAATCGACACGACCTTTGCCCTTTACCGCGCCGGAGAGCGCTTCCATCGATTGCAACAGGGATTGCGAGTTTACTACCCCTACGAAGCAAGTCACCTGGATTGGTACGAAGGCGAGGCCGAAGGCGTGGTATATCGGATGACATCGTCTCCGACCATTTCACATTGGAACTCGCAGGAACAGATCGATGCAAAGAAAAATGAGCCCCTGAGATTTTCTCAATATATACGGGTGGTGCCATCACCTGACGGCACCTTAGTCACACAAGATGAATTATTATAGAACCGCCGCCTTGATAGACGGTCCTAGGTCAAAATGCCCAGACGCAAGAAGATCAGACTCTGGTGCAACACGAAACACAATAGCATCAACGATACGATGCATTAGATTCTCATCAAAGGACGACTTCCCAAAAACGGAACCGCCAATAAAGTATGTACCCGGGAGCATCAAACAGTTAAACTCAAAGCAAACCGAAATTGTTGTTCCGGATTTCACTTTCATCAGGCGAAAAATATCTCTGTCTTTATTATTCGCTCCCGCTAAAATTAAACCAGAGACGGTTTTCAGAGCCATACCAAAAGCGATGTTGGTTGCATCGACTGAAAAACTGACTTTGAAGTCAAATGCATATCGTTTGCCTAGCTGAAGAACATTAACCTGATTGCCGGCCGTCGTCAGTATGCGAAGGTCGTGAATACGCGCACCGTGCTCTTCTGTCGCCGTCGCCGATTGAGTCTGTAGACTCTTGTCAAAATAGTCGGCGAATTCTGTTCGATCTTGCAAGAACGACGATATTGAAGGCGATGGGGGGGCATCCATTTCGCCGACGGTCTCCTCCCAGACAGAGGAGCCCTCTTTTTCAACGCTTCCTTCCACTGCGCTGTGGGGCTTGGCGGCAACCGACCGTGCAATGCTCTCTCGCATTTGCGCTGCCGTGTCGCCAGAGGCATTTACTAATCTCTGATATTGATTGACTACCGCTTTGGGACGCCCTTGGGAAATCAGTTCGCCGCCATCGATCAGCATAGCCCTCGAACACAGTTGCACTATAGTCTGGGCGGCATGGCTGACGAACAGGATAGTGCCACCTTTGTCCTTAATGTCCTCGATGCGGGCAAAGCACTTGCGCTGAAAGGCCTCATCACCCACCGAAAGCGCCTCGTCCACCACAAGAATATCCGGATCGACATTGATGGCCGTGGCAAAGGCCAGCCGCACATACATGCCTGACGAATAGGTCTTCACCGGCTGATCGATGAAAGGGCCTATGTCAGCGAAACGGGCAATGTCGTCAAAACGCCATTCCATTTCTTTGCGCGGCACGCCGAGGATCGCGGCGTTGAGGAAAACGTTCTCACGTCCGGTGAACTCGGGATTGAACCCGGCACCGAGTTCGAGCAGCGCGGCGATGCGGCCGTTCACTTCGACCGAGCCGCTGGTCGGCTGAAGCGTCCCACAGATGGCCTGCAGCAACGTCGACTTACCGGACCCGTTGCGGCCGATGATGCCGACGGTTTCGCCGCGACCGACCTCGAAAGAAATTCCAGACAGGGCGGCGAAGTCACGGAAATAGCGACGCGGCGGACGGCCTATAAGCTGTTCCAGCCGCGGAATTATCATTTGTTTGAAGCGGTCCTCGGGCCGTTCGAACATCACATAATGTTTGGACACATCACGCACGCGAATGGCGAAATTCGAGGTTTGCCCGTCCGCCTCGACGGCGAATTCATTAGAGAACATCGGCGAAGCCTCTACGGGTCTTCTGGAAAAATTGATAGCCGAGAAATGCGGCCGCAATCGCCACCAGTGAGTAATTGCCAAGGGCTACCCAATTTGGCTGCACGCCGAAAAGAACGACATCGCGGAAACTCTCAACGGGAATCGCGAGCGGGTTGAGCGACAGCCAAGGCTGCAGCCAGGTCGGCAGCGACGTCCTCTGAAAGAAAACCGGCGAGAGGAACATGGTCGCGGTCACCAGCGGTGTCACGATCTGACTCATGTCACGAAAATAGACTCCGATCGATGCCAATATCCAGGCTATCCCTAGCACCAGGACAATCAGCGGCGCGAAAACCACCGGCGCCAAAACCACCGTTGCGGGGATGCCGCCGAAGACGATGTAGGCGAAAACGAGTAACACCAGCAAACTGACGGCCGCGTGAAACAATGCTGCGCCAGCCGAAACCACCGGCAGAACCTGGATCGGAAACACAATCTTCTTGACGTAGTTGGCGTTGCCCACAATCAGGCTGGGTGACAGCGAAACCACTTCCGCGAAAAACTGAAAGACAATCAACCCGCAAAACAGGATGACCGCAAACTCGCCGGTTGAATGTGTCGCGCTCTGCTGGTCAGGCATCGTCCAGCGCGACTTCATCACCACACCGAACACAAAGGTGTAGACAGCCAGCATGAACAAAGGATTGAGCAGCGACCACAACAATCCTAGCGCAGAGCCACGATAGCGACCGGCCACCTCCCGACGAATAAGAGAAATACTAAGTTGAGTAAAGTTCATGATGCTGCTTGAATCTTTTTCTCATAGTCCGATACAAAATTCTGTATTGCATCAGAGATATCAAAATCCGTCCTCCAACCCGTATCACGCTCAATGGAGTCACAATTCAACTCCACGTCTCTGACAAGGAACGACTTCTCGGGAACATAATTTCGGCGGATTGGTCGCCCACAGACGTAAGAACAAAGATCTACTACTTCATTCACACTTAGCGATTTCCCCGCACCGACATTGTATATAGCTTGTTGCTGCCCTTTCTGCCTCAGTACCGTGTCGATCGCGGCACAAAGATCTCGAACGTCGATGTAGTCGCGCAATGCCTCTCCGTCGCCCCATATATCAATCGCAGTCCCCAGAAAGGCGGCCCGGACGGCGGCAGCCACCACACCTTGCCCCTTTTCAGACGACTGGTATTTTCCAATAGGGTTCGAAGGGCGGAGGATCGAGTAGCTCCATCCCTCCCCCACAGACAACGTCCTTATGGCGTTCTCGACCATCAACTTGCCGCATCCGTAGCTGCTTATAGGTAGAGTTGGGTGCTCTTCGCCAATCCTAGGCTGCTGGGGGATCCCATATATTGTCCCACCGGACGAAAGATAAACCACGTGCCGGATCGAGCTTGCACGGATACTTTGCAGAAATTTGACATGCGGGACGACATTCCGACTCACCTCGGAAACGAGGTCATTTGCAAATGTCGCTGGCACAGACGCGCTAACGAGTAACACGACTGCGCTCAACCCTTCGAGATGACGACGATAGGTTGCCGGATCATCGAAATCGATAAGTGTCATATTGGCGAGCTGACCAACGCCTTGTCGCCGAACAAAACCTCGGAACGGGATTTCTCTTTGATTGAAATAGTCGACGAGATTTCGTCCGATAAATCCGGATGCCCCAAAAATACCAATCATTCGCCACCCCTATTTAGAGGGGAGTGGGCTCCGACTCGTTCGCGCCGCTCGGAGCGACCGATTTCCGGACACACCCTCTGGCAAGACAAGATTCGCACATGAATCATGCTGCGCGATTCCAGTTATTGCCTAACTTCGATTCCAAACGCTGCAGTATTTCTCCTGCAAAAGCTTCGGACGAGAAATTGGCCGCGAAAACTGCCCTGGCGGCGTCCCCAATCTCGCGCCACTTCTCTCTATCGTCGAGAGCCCTCCTTAGAGCGGCTGCGAGGCTGGTCGGACTGGCATCTTTCGCGACATAGCCGGACACGCCGTCCTCTATAAACTCTGCGGTCCCAACAGCGGTGGAGCAAACTAGAACCTTGCCGGACCTCAGCGCGTCGATCGAAACCAAGGGCAAGGTGTCATCGCGTGAAGAGACAAGAAGTATGTCTGTTTCGTACAACGCTCTTTCGTATTCCGCGTGACTGAGAGCCCCTTCCGTGGAAACACCAACTCTGATGTTTGCCATCTGATCGATCTGCGCGTGGTAACCCGCGTTAAGGATTCGCCCTGCCAATCGCAATTCACACATACGCCGAACGCTCTTCTCCAGCTCGTCCAACGCCAGAATCGCCAAATCCTGTCCCTTGCGTGGCTCGTATGAGCCCAGCACTGAAACGACAATGCTTTTGCCAGCGCTCCAGTCTGGGTCGGAGGGTTCGGAAACTGCACCGATCGTCGACGTGCCATACGGAACAACGGAATAGTCTCGAAAAAACGGCTCGACGGCGCGGCCGGCAATGTTACTTCCGACCCAGACGCCCGCAGCTTTCTCAAGTGCCAATTTGGCCTCGGAATTCGAAGAGAAAAGATCCTTCGCGAACTCGCTTTCGTGAATATACCAAAAAACCGGAACCGACTCCGCGAGTTGGGATACAACCGGCCATCCAAGCACCGTGTTGACGATCACCGCGTCGAAGTTTCGGCCAAATTTGAGAACGGTGTCATGTCGATCGAACAGAATCTCATCAATAATCACCGTGATCCCTAGTTCATTAATATATGTACGCATCGGGCCATCTGCCGGCGCCGCCACGACAACAAAATTGTCCGCTGAAAGCGCCTTGGCCAGATCAAGAACAACACGCGGCGCGCCGCTCTCAGTCATGTCATGGGATACGATCAATATATCCAGACCACCTCGACGCCAGCAATCCGGAGTATCAAGAGTACCGAGCCCCGGAAAAACCTGAAACCCTTCCTGAGAATCACGATACAATAGCTCCTTCATCTTCTCTGTATAAAAAGGGTCCCGGCTAATTGCTTGCGGCCATCTCTTTAAAAGATTTATATCAGACTTATCTTTTTTAAATATCTTACTCTTTCTTTCTTTCTTCTCGGTCTCGCCTATAGAGGCGTGCCCCACATGATATAGACGTGAGTAAGGGGAATACACACAATCGTATCCCTTTTCTCGCACCTTCAAGCAGACATCAACGTCAGAATGAGAGACCGGAAAATTCTCCGCATCGAACCCATCGATCTCGATAAATATGTCGCGATCAACCATCAAGCATGCGCCGCAAATTAACGACACATCGCGAACGGATTGCGCAAAGTTGTAATGGTCCGTCGTCATATCGGGCAGACAGTGAAACGCGGTCCCCACTAGACCCCGAACACCGGTGACCATCCCTGCATGCTGGATCAAATTATTTTCGTAAAGCAACTTTGGGCCAACAACACCCACGTTCCCCAAAGTCGCTATCTCAAGGAGACTTGAAAGCCAATCCTTTGAGATCACCCGCACGTCATCATTAAAGAATACAACGTACTTTCCTCTCGCCTCGCGGGCTCCCTGATTGCACTTATCAGAAAAATTGAACGCCTTATCATACGTTGAGAATTTAACTTTCTCCGAAATTCCGGCAAGATCTCGTACTATTTCCCCGTTCGTAACTACAATAATTTCGAACAAATTGTAATCGGTATCATTAAGTATTGAGCTTATCGACGATCTGATATTTTCGATGCTATCCGAGGGAATTACAATTGACACGAAATTCCCAGATACCAGATCTGAGTCTCGATAGACTCTGTTCGCATAGGGTAATGCCAGTGCCTGGCCGCCGTAGTTTCGGCGTCGGATCGCATCTTCAAGTGCCTTGATGTTTGAGGTTCGAGCATAATCCTTGCCGCCTACGGACGCAGATCCCTCAATCATACGCCAGCCATAGAGCACGTGCTCTATATGCATGACCTTCTTAAAGTGCTCCGACACACGCAGCGCGAGATCGTAGTCTTGCGAGAAATCATATTCGCTGCGGAAGCCACCAACTTCCTGAACAAGGCTCTTTCTATATACGGTTAGATGAGCGGTATACATGCAGTTGAAAAGGAGGTGAGGACTCCAATCCGGCTTGCGAAAAATTTCAACAGGACGATCGTTTGCGTCAACCTTGCATTCGTCTGAATAGATAAAATCAACAACGGGGTCACCAACTATAACCTCTGCAACCCGTAGAAGTGCATCCTTGGTGAGAATGTCATCATGATCCAAAAGGGCAATGTACTCTCCAGACGATCGATCTAGCGCATGATTAGTTGCCTTTGATATCCCCCCGTTCTCAGCTAGACTACTAATCTTTATTCGCCGATCAAGCGATGCATATCTATTTAGAAGGCTTGATATCCCATCATCCTGCGAACAATCATCGACAATCACGAGTTCCCAATTTTGGTATTCCTGGGCTATCACGGACAGGACCGCCCGCTCAAGAAAATGGAGCGGGGACCTGTAAACTGGCATCAGTACGGATATGGCAGGGCCGGAAAAGCTCGATGGAGAAAAGGCGGACAGCGCAAAGCGAGAAGACACCTCTTCCCTTTCCCTGAACAAGTTTTCTGCGATACGCGCATCAGGAACACGAAGAAGAGAGACCCCGTCAAGCGTTGCCTGCTTCAGCCCCCTCGAGATCACCCGGCCATAGACGGCTTTTGCGACATTTAGCCAGCTGCCGCGGTGGATACGAGACTGCCGAAGGCGCTGAACAAGTTCATTAGAATTCAATCGCTCGGTCCAGCCTATGCGTAAGGATCCAGTCGCTCCGTCAGAGCTATTCGGAGGGCTCTCGCGCGCAATATAGGATTCCAATATCTCCTTCGAGCCTTCCGACAAAACTCGATTTCTTTCCACATCCAACTCTAATTTGGTCTTTTCAATAATTTCCGCCAGCTTGACATTGCTTTCGGTTGCGCTCGATAACTGGGAATTAAGTTGTCTTTTCTCTTCGATACTACTTTCAATAATCTTCTCTGAGGCGGCACGCTCTTCCGCTAGGCTATGACGATATCCAGCTATTTCCGCTTCTTTCTGCTGAAGCTCATCTGCAAGCTGAGTAGCCTTGGTCGCCTCCGCTTCGAGAGCACGCTGCAAGTTCAGCTGCGTTTCGGAAGAAATCTGCTGTCTGGCTCGAAGCTCCGGAAAGAATGCCTCACCGAAGACCGGCGAGACAGCATCGAACTCAGCTTTGACACGATCTAGGTCAGCCATAGCTTCAGCATCGTTGGCGTCTGTTTCTAGAGCCCTGAGTGCCGAGTACGCATCCTTTACCCAACTGGCAATTCGCTCGTCAGCGAAGAGCGCGCCGTCCGTCGCCGCATGGTGCTGATAGTCCTTTGATATATGGCCATCAATCTCGACCGCCGCCACCTCGGTCGGCCGTGGCCAAGTAACCGAGAGCGCTGTGGCGATCTTGTCCAACCTTGGCCGCCAACCTTGCATCATCCCTTCATAGGAGACGAACACACGTGGCGCGCCGCGTGTCGAGCGCTCCGCGTCCAGTTCATGGCGAAGCCAGAGCAGAGCACCGAAGCCGGGTGTTGAGCGATCCCGTTTGCCGAGCGAGGCGACAACCGCAAGCGGGTTGCGACTTGCGAGAACGTATCGCAAGTCGATTTTCATGGACTTAAAAATGAGCGCATAGAGCTGCACAAAACGGGAGATGCGCGGCTCCTTAAGCACCAATAGTGAAGCATCGCCATACTCCTCGTCTATAAGACGAGCGATTTCGGCCTTGTAGAATTGGGCTCGCGCCCTCGGCAAGTCGCCGAGATCGAAGCGCCGCCAGTCATCCCACCTGCTGCCGACCTCTGCGAGCATTCGGTCGTGCAATTCGATCAGCTTCAAGGGCTCCCAGTGGCCTGTTGGGTTTGTCGGATTTGCTCCCAACAGGTTCTTCGGCAGCTCCGCGCCAAGCAGACTGATCGCGCGCGTCAGCGCGCTGGTGCCCGAGCGATGCATTCCAAGCACCATGATGCACGTGCGTTTGGTCGCTTTCGGCTTTGCCTTGCGTGCTTTTGGCTCGTCAACGGGCGTCGCATCGCACGTGTTTTCCGGTGAAGGGTGCTTGTTCATGCCGTCAATGCCTGTTTCGTCCCGCCGATGAGAAGCCGGTGCACCACCGCTTCCGTCGATTGCCGCCACTCCGGCGCATTCCACCCAAAAGCCGAGGCGAATTTTGCGCTGGATAGCCGAGAATTGGCGGGACGGCGCGCCTTGGTCGGATAGTCCATCGTAGCAATGTCCCGTACCCGCGCCCAAGGACCACCAGACACGCGGCTTGTGTCCAGGATATGGCGCGCAAAGCCGCTCCAGTTCGTCTCGCCCGTGCCAGCCAGATTATAGGTGCCAAACGCATCGAAGGCCTTGTCGTCATGCAGCATCGCTGCCGCATGCAGGATTGCGTCGGCGATATCAAGTGCTGAGGTGGGGTTTCCCCACTGATCGGCCACCACCGCGATCTCGTCGCGGTCGGCGGCAAGCCGCAGCATGGTCTTGACGAAATTCTTGCCGAACGGGCTGTAGACCCATGCCGTGCGCAGGATCAGATGGCTCGGATTGGCTGATGCCACCGCCTGCTCGCCGGCAAGCTTGGAGGCGCCATAGACGCTGGCTGGCGCGGTCGCGTCGGTCTCGACATAGGCACTGTCCTTCGAGCCGTCGAAGACATAGTCGGTCGAAAGATGGATGACGGGAACGCCAAGCCGCCTTGCCGCTTCCGCCACCTTGCCGGCGCCGACGGCGTTCACCGCGAATGCCAGATCGGGTTCATCCTCGGCCTGATCCACCGCCGTGTAGGCGGCGGCCGACACGACGATGTCGGGCTTCGCGGCCGCGATGGCTTCGATCAGAGTATCGGGTTTTGCCAAATCGAGTTCCGGCCGGCCAATGGCGATGACTTCCACGGCGGCGCGTCGCTGGCCGGCCTCCAGAAGGCTTGCCGCGACCTGGCCTTCGCGTCCGGTGACAACGAGCCTCACGCCACCCCCTCGCGGGCCTCACCCAACCGTTCACCGGCGTAGCGCTGTTCGCGGATCGGCCCCCACCACCATTTGTTGTCGAGGAACCAGTCGACTGTTCTGGCCAGGCCGCTGTCGAAATTCTCCTTCGGCGTCCAGCCCAGGTCCCGGCTTATTTTCGAAGCGTCGATGGCATAGCGGCGGTCATGGCCGGGACGGTCGGTGACGAAAGAGATCAGGTCGCGATAGCTCTTGCCACCGGCCCGGGGACGCCTGATGTCGAGCAAATCGCAGATCGTCTCGACGACACCCAGGTTCGTCCGCTCGGAATTGCCGCCGACATTATAGCTTTCGCCCGGCTGCCCTTTCGTGGCGACAAGCTCCAGAGCCCGCGCGTGATCCTCGACGAACAGCCAGTCGCGCACATTGGCGCCGGCGCCATAGACCGGCAGTGGCTTTTCGTCGAGCGCGTTGAGGATGACCAGCGGGATCAGCTTTTCGGGAAAGTGGTACGGTCCATAATTGTTCGAACAGTTGGAAAGCACGACCGGCAGGCCATAGGTTTCGTGCCAGGCGCGCACCAGATGGTCCGAGGCCGCTTTCGAGGCGGAATAGGGCGAAGACGGCGCGTAGGGCGTTTCCTCGACGAACATGCCGCCATCGAAAGGAAGATCGCCGAACACCTCATCGGTCGAGACATGATGGAAGCGGAAGCGGCTCTTCCTGTCCTCGGGCAGGCCGCGCCAGTATTCCAGCGCGGAATTGAGGATCTTGTAGGTGCCGACGATGTTGGTCTCGATAAACGTACCCGGCCCGTCGATCGAGCGGTCGACATGGCTCTCGGCGGCAAGGTTCATGACGATGTCGATATCGTCCCGGCGGAGGATGTCGAGCACAGCTTTCTCATCGCAGATATCGGCCTGCGCGAAGCGGTAATTGTGCGCGTTCTCGATCGGCCGCAGCGAGGCCAGGTTGCCCGCATAGGTGAGCTTGTCGAGATTGGTCACCCGATAGGACGGGTTGGCGCACAAATGCCGGCACACCGCCGAGCCGATGAAGCCAGCACCGCCCGTCACCAGAAAATTCATGCCGCTGTCCTCATCCTTTGGCGATCCATCAGGCAAACACCTCGGCGGCGGCCAATAGCGGCGCCTTGAGATCCTTGTCGGAAAGCTGGAACCCGCCGGTCAATGACGGCCATTCGATGCCGATGGCGGGATCGTCGAAACGGATCGACCGGTCATGCGCCTGCGAATAGGTGTCGGTGACCTTATACAGGACCTCGGTGTCGGGCACGAGCGTCACGAAGCCGTGCGCGAAGCCTTTCGGCACCAGAATCTGGTTGCCCTTTTCGGCCGACACTTCGAGAGCGACCCATTTCCCAAAGGTCTTCGAGCCGCGGCGAATGTCGACCGCGACGTCGAGAATGCTGCCCCGGATGACGCGCAACAGCTTGTCCTGGGCCCGCGGCGCGAGTTGGTAGTGAAGCCCGCGCAGGACACCCGCGGCGGCGGAATAGGAATGGTTGTCCTGCACGAAAGCCAAGTCTATGCCGGCCTGCGCAAAGCGCTCGGCATTGTAGGTTTCCACGAAAAAACCGCGCGCGTCGCCATGCCGCTTCGGCACGATTTCCAGCACGCCATCGATGCCAAGGGACCTGACTTCCAGCATCTAGCCCTCCGACAGGTCCACGACACGCCGGCGCAGATAGGCGGCATATTCGTTCTTGCCCAGGCGGTCGGCGCGACGCAGAACCTGATCCGCAGTCAGCCAACCCTGTTCAAGGGCGATCTCTTCCGGACAGGCGACCTTGATGCCCTGGCGATGCTCTATGGTGCGCACGAATGAGGAGGCTTCATGCAAGCTGTCATGCGTGCCGGTGTCGAGCCAGGCGTAGCCACGCCCCAGCCGGTGCACATGCAACTGGCCACGCTCGAGGTAGACGTTATTGACCGCCGTGATCTCGAGTTCGCCACGCGCCGAGGGCCGGATGGAGGGAGCGATGTCGACGACGTCATTGTCGTAGAAATAGAGACCGGTGACAGCCCAGTTGGATTTCGGGTTCTGCGGCTTTTCTTCGATCGTCAGCGCCGTTCCGGTGGCCTTGTCGAAGGATACGACACCATAACGCTGGGGATCCTCGACGTGATAGGCGAACACCGAAGCGCCCTTTTCGCGCGAGGCCGCGTCGCGGCAAAGCTGCGACAGCCCATCACCGAAATAGATGTTGTCGCCGAGGATCATCGACACGCTGTCCTTGCCGATGAAATCCCGGCCGATGATGAAGGCTTCCGCAAGACCGTTGGGTTGCGGTTGCTCGGCATAGGACAGATCGAGCCCGAACTCCGATCCATCGCCAAGCAGATCGCGAAAAACCGGCAGATCACGCGGCGTTGAAATGACCAGAATCTCGCGGATGCCCGCGAGCATCAAAACGCTCAGCGGGTAATAGATCATCGGCTTGTCGTATATCGGCAGAATCTGCTTAGAGATCGCTAATGTTAGCGGATAGAGACGCGTTCCACTGCCTCCAGCAAGGATAATTCCTTTCAAGAAGCTCTCCTCGACATGCCAAAGCCCCCCGGCCCTGCCGCCCGTGCTTAGGTTCCAAGCAATGGCTTGTCAATCTCGGCAATCGACAAACGACCGGGCCACGTCCGGCACCGATGCCGGCGGCCAATTCCCGGCGAACCCACTGCTGTCATCTTGCCAAAGCCGACGGCCTGACGGGAACCAGCAGTTTGCCATGATGGGCGTCGGGCGACTCGCCTCTTGGGTTCAACCGCTCAGCAAAGCCCTTGTGAAAAATGATACCATTCATATAGGCAAAAGTCATGGCGAGCGCCGCTGTTCGCAAGGGATAGTCGACCAGCGAATGAACGAGAAGAAACGATACCGAGAGAAACGCGGCTTTCTGCAGCGGCACCCGCCGAACCCCGAGAGCCGACGCGAAAAGTAATATCAGGTAAACCGCGATCAGAAAGACAACAGGCGCGCCACCCTCGAGTGCCAGTTCCAGATAGTCGTTATGAGCGTGATTCACGTAGGGCTTGAAGATCATCTCGCCCTTTTCGTAAATCTGATAGACCTTCTGAAAACTGCCGAAACCCACTCCGATCGCCCAGTTTTCTTCAATTCCCGCGATCGTCGTTCGGGCGAATTCGGCTCGCCCAAATTCCGGATCAACCACCTCCGCATCGATCTTCGTCCACGCGCCCATCGAGTAGAGCGAAAGACCGATGAAGACAGCGAGGACGCCATAACCACCTAGCCTGGAGCGAGCGGACAGAAAGACCACCGATATTATGGTGATCGCCAATCCTATCAGGATACCTGCGCGCGAACCGGCGGCCAGAAGCAGCAGCAGCAGCGATATCAACCCGAGCGATCCGGACAGAAGGTGCCCGCGGAACAGTCCGTAGTAGACAACGAAAGGGATGGAGACGAAGAGCAACGCCGAAAAATGATTCTGGTTGGCAAACAGCCCAGCATTGATCGTGAACGGCAACAACCCCTCTATGGCAACCGTATCGGAGAGTGAATATTGGATCGCGGCGGCCAATCCGTTACAGATGACACCCATGAAAAAGAAAGGCAGAAGGCCGTAGACCTGATCCGGGCGCAAACGGATGACGCTCAGAAAGAATGCCGCCGCCGCCGAGAAATACAAAAAACACTCGATCGTGCGCCCCACGCCAACACTGACGAAACGCAGTCGGGTTTCGCCGGCCAGCCATGGATTTACGAGCAGCACCTCGGGCCGCAATCCACTCAACAGGGCTGCGGGCAGCGGCACGATTTGAAAACAGAACACGGCAAGGGCCAGGGCAAGCAGCCATGGGACCGGACGAGGGATCCTCTGCCCCGATGGCCTTGAAAAGACGGCCGCGGCCGAGACAATGGTCGCAAGCTCGATCAACGTTTCGGTGTAAAGGCCGCTCGCCGTGCCGCCGCCGATCAGCACCGACAGGAAAAGAACCGACCCAAGCAGATACTTTTCCCATTCCGTGGACGGCTTTGACCGCTCTCTCACAATGAAACTCTTTCGATGCTCAGCTTGTGCATGACCAACGTGCCGACGTATCGAAATCGCCAGCTCTCAGCGATGGCGGCTGTTTCCAGCCGCAGCAATTGCATCGGACACGCGCTCGGTCCGATCGCGAAATCCAGGCTCAAATCCTGCCGGTTGAATGTGCCTTCCGGAATGTTGAACCGGGCTATTTCGCTTGCCGGATCCGCGCAGCGGATGGACCAGAACAGCTGCTTTGGCAGCTTCAGGTTTCTCCCGGAGGCGGTCAAGGAAATCCTGTAGGAGCCGGGAGGCAGTTCGATATATTGCTGGAGCGCGGCATTCTTCACCGGCGTATTCAAAAATCGAACGGTCGCTCCGCTGTCGCTTTCGCCGACATCGCGCGACCCGGCAAAGGTAATTTCCAGACCGGAGCGATCGTGAACCTGCCAGTCGAATGGCTTGC
Organism: Mesorhizobium sp. M1396; assembly: GCF_040317725.1. Lineage (NCBI taxonomy): Bacteria > Pseudomonadati > Pseudomonadota > Alphaproteobacteria > Hyphomicrobiales > Phyllobacteriaceae > Mesorhizobium > Mesorhizobium sp. M1396. The sequence goes on from NZ_JAMYLA010000008.1 coordinate 24,413, forward strand.
CGCTGTGGACCGGTTCAAAGCCGCCGTTGAAAATGTAGCCACCCAGCGTCCGCTCCTGGTCGGACAGGCTGAAAAGGAACAGCCGATAGGCCGGCTCGTAGTCCTTTTGCCTGATATAGCCGTTGATCACCGCGGACAGATCCTTCGATGTCGGTGGTGAACTCGATCCGGCAAGGTCGAGCAACAGTTGGCTTGCGGCGCGAAGTCCCCGCGGATCCTGGCCTAGGGCGGAGAAAAGATTGGACCTCCACGGAGCCTCGATCTTCATGGCTGCCAGAACAGCCTGATATCCGTTTGGATTTGAAAGAATGGCCGGCATGCCCGCCGCGATGACTGGAAAACGGTCCGGCCACCGGCGCAGCAAGGTGTCGATCTCGCCGACGGCCATCGACAGATCACCTCCCTCGATCGAACGGTCGATCGATCTCTGAAGCGCATGGATTTCAGTCTTGGACAGCTTTCGAGCCTGATCGAAGAGTTCAAAAGCCTCGTCTTTCTCGCCTTGTCGGCACTTGATCTCGCCTATCAGGCTGTAGAGCCGGGCGTCCGCGACATTGAAGCGAAGCGCGCCCCTCGCCTTTTCAGCCAAAACGTCAAAATCAGCACCGTTGCCCGTTTCGTTCAACTGACCGGTTATTTCACCTATCAGGGCATCTATGTTCAACGGGTCGAGCGCAAGCGAGACGGCCGGCGCTCGGGTCTCAAGAAGCCGACTTAGCCCGATCGACGAAGCCGCCAACAGCAGAACGGATGCGACGAACCAAACGCCTGAACGCCGGAGATTTCGCGTGAGCGGGCTGACCTGCTCCGTCATCGACTTTGCCCTCAATTTTCGGGGTACTCGCGCCGTAGTCGTAGTACTGGTAGTTCATGTATTTGTAGGCATAGTTGTAGTCGAACTTGTTCACCGCAAACTTCGACATTGCCGCTCCGATGACATTCGCACCGGCCGCGCGCAGACGCTTGAGCGCCGTCTTGGCTGATTTGCGCGTGACCTTGTTGGTGGAAACGACCATCAACGTGCCTTCCGCAAGCCGGCTGAGGATTGGGCCGTCGGAAAGGCCGACGACCGGTGGGGCATCGATGATGATCAGATCGAAGCGTTTGCCGAGATTGGTCAAGATCAGCGCCATCTTCTGCGAAGAGAGCAGGTCGGCCGGGTTCGGCGGAATCGTCCCGGACGTCAGCACGGTCACGTTAGGGTATTTCGTCGTCCTGAAAATGCCCGCCAGATCATCCTTGCGAACGGTATTTGTCAGAAGGTTGCTCAGCCCGATCGCATTATCGAGGCCAAACAGCCGATGCAGGTTCGGTTTGCGAAGATCGCCATCGACAAGCAGAACCCTTGCACCGAGCGCCGCGAAATCCTGGCAGAGCTTGAACGAGGTGGTCGACTTGCCTTCCGAAGGTTCCGAACTGGTCACCAGCAGCGATCGCGGCGCGCCTTCCGCACCGGAGAACTGCAGCGATGTTCGCAGCGAACGATAGGCCTCCGAGAGCCCGGATTTTTGATCGGCGATGCTGGCTGTGAGTTCGCGGTCGTCGACAAGCGGCAGGATGCCGAGCATCGCCAGCCCCAGCTCTTTCTCGATCTGCTCCGGATTGGTGAAGGTGTTGTTCAGCAGCTCGATGATGTAGATGATCGATGCAGTCAAAGCCATGAAAAGCGCCAGGGCGATTGCAAGATTGATGCTCAGGCGTGGAGAATAGGGGGCGACGGGCAGCGAAGCGAAATCGACGATCGCAACGCTTTGCGTCTTGAGTTCCGAGCTAACCCCGACTTCATTCAGCTTGGCGATAAGGCTGTCGTATTGCGACCGATTGGAATCGACCTCACGCTTCAAGATCGTGTATTTGATATTCTTGTCGTTGAAGACGACCTGCTGTCTCTCCATCTCAGCGAGCTTGGACTTGAGGTCGGCCTCCTTGCTCTGCGCTTCCTGGTATTTCAGTCGTAACGAATCGGTTATGGCCAGCACGCCGTTGTTGTAGAGCCGCCGCAGCTCCTTGATCTGCGCTTGCAATTGCTGCATTTCCGGATAGCCAGGCTTCAGGATGCCCAGTTTCTGCTGATACTGGCTGGTCAGGTCCGCCAGTTTTTCGCTGAGCTTCTGCAGACCTTCGCTTTCCAGAACCGGGCCGAGGCTTGACCCGCGCCCCTTTTCTATCTGATCCACCACCCGTCCCGCATCGAGGCGCTCCTGGATTGCCGTCGCCAGCGCGGTGTTCAGGGCCTCGATGTTCGATCCGATCAGCGATTTGTCGTCGCCAGTGACCGTGATGCCGGCGTCTTTTGCGTAGGTGACCAATTCCTCCTCGGATTTCTGCAGCTTTTGCTTCACCTGCAAAACCTGTTCCTGGATGAATTGCCTTGCCAGATCAGAGGTTTCGCTGGTCTGGTCCAGGCGCTGGTCGATAAAACTCTGCGCGACCTGATTGGCTACGTCGCTTGCATATTTCGGTTTCTGATCGACAAAGGTGATCGACAGCAGGCTTGTATTGGTGACCAGATTGACCGTCAGGTCTTCCAGGATCCGCTTGATGGCAATTGCTTCGCGCTCTTCGGGCGTTTTCTCCTCGATGGAAGGCGACTTCGACATTCCGAATGCCCGGTAGACAATGTTGCTCAGCGAAAAGCTCGGCGTCGGAAACAGGAAGTCCGGCTTTTCGCCAAGCCCCAGCTGGAACGCCACGCGCTGAGCCAGCGCGCGGCTCTTCAGCTTTTCACGGGCGGTCAGGAAGGCCCTGACGTCGCTGTTTTCGGAAACAACCTCGATGTCCTGAAAGACCTTCGCCGAAGGGACCAGAACTTCAAGTTGCGTCGTTGCCTGATATTTTGGTGTCTGCATCATTGTCACGATGACGCCGGCAACAAGCCCGGCAGCTGCCATCATGACGATCAGCCAACGATACTGGACAATGTAGAACAGCAGCTTGAGCGGGTTGAACCCTTCATCCTGACCGGCATGGTCACCACCATAAGGACCGTAGTTTTGCGGCGCGTCGTAATAGAGGGCCGCGGACGGGGCCTGTCCGGGTCCGGCAAATTGGGATTGCCTGTTACGATCGAGCATGCGCGAGGTGATCCTGGGGTTGTTCGTATCGTGACCTGTCCTACGGAATGACCGCAATGCGGGCCGCGCTGGAGGCGAGGCCCAAGGCATCCTTCAAATTGTTCATCGCGATTTTCGACTTCGAAGCAAAAACGACGATCACATCGCCGCCATAGATGCGTGGGTTGCGATTTTTGCCGGCGCGGATTTCCTCGACATTGTAGTTTGCCACCAGCTTGTTTTGGCCGACATTGCGATAGACGAAGACCTTGCCGGCATCACCGACCGGATTGAAGCCTCCGGCAAGGGCGATCGCATCGAGCAAAGAAGCGCTGCTGGACACCGGATAGATGCCGGCCTTGTTGACTTCCCCATCGACCGTGATGCGCTGGCCAATCGATTCCTTGACGAAAATCGTCACATCAGGCGATTGCAGGTATTTTTCGCCATAGGCGGTCTCGATTTCCTTCTCGAGCTGACGCACGGTCCTGCCGGCCGCCGTCATCGTTCCGATCAGCGGAAGCGAAATCTGCCCGCCTGCGTCGACCTGAACAGTCCTGTTCAAATTGTCGACCTGGAACACGTTGACCTCCAGCACGTCATTGGCAGACAGGGGTTGCTCGCTGCCATTCTGCGTATTTTGCGGCGGCGGCAGATCCTTCACCATCTGCAGTGTGCCGCCGCCAGAAAGAGCCGTGGAGGACGCCGCCGGCTGAAGGGCGCTGACAGAATTTGTGGATGACGTCGATGTCAACGGGGTGCCGGCGCAAGCGGATATCGCCAGCGATGCGAGCAACGCTGACAGGATGCTTGCATGACGCCTTGCAAAATCGAAAATGCCCATCACAGGGACCCGCTCTTGAACAGCCGGCCAAATCCGCCGAAACGGCCTACGCTGCTGACACCCGACTTTTTCGCACTGTGCTTTCCAATGGGCACGAGCGGCCGGCAGGATGTGGTGTGGCGTTTCGAACAGGAAATAGCGGGATCCGTTCAACGCCGGCACGGTGCCAAGCATCAGTCGATCGGGAAGATCAGGCGCGATATGAACATCGGCGCCGACGTACAGGGTGAGCGGTATGGCAGCGTTACGGAGTTCCACCTCCAACGCCTGAACTGCCTCGGCAATGTTCGGCGTGGCATTCCTATAGACGCCCGGCATCACATGTGGTGTGCATGCCATGTGCGTCGTGCCGTCGGCCACTGCCAGCCGCGCCATCTCCAGCGACTCGGCGAGATCAGGAGAACCATCATCGAGACCGGGCAGGATATGTGAATGCAGGTCGATCATTGGCGTTTCTGGCTGCGGGGAGGCAAAGCCTCGGCTCGACAAAACACAAATGCGCCACCCGCATGAAGGCGAATGACGCGTTTGACAAAATTGCGCAAAACAGCGGGTGTCGGATCTCGGCTACCGGCTGACAGCGTCATCGTCGTCCTGCAGCCCAATAACAAGAGCGGCGGCGCCACCAACCGCGGCCCCGCCCAAGAGAGCTGGCAGCATGACAGGCTCCGAGCTGGCAGGCACAACCGTCGCAACTGGCGTATCGAGCGAAACGCACATGCCACCTTCGACAGGATCGACCTTGATCGTGGTGTTGCCAGGAATATCGAATGCGCAATTGGCACCCACCGCCAGCAAAGCGGACGCCTCTGCCCCGGTCATGATGCGCGCGCCCGAATACACTGGCGCTTCGGGACCCACGCCAGCATAGCCGCCGGCCTGGGACATCTGAACGTTACCATGGACCTGCGTAAGGCGACCTATCGCACCGGCGGACGCCGGCACGGTCGCAAGACAGGAACATGTCTCCTGAGCGAAAGCGTCGGGCGTTGCAAACAGAATGCCCTCTGCGGCGAGTACAACAAAAACGAAAACAGCCCCGAGCCCATGACGAATCGTCATTTTTACCCACCCAACCCTGCAACTCACCCTCTTGGGACGCTGACGTCGTCCTGCGTAGCCGAGAGCACGCCAGCGATCAGAAGCGCGCCGGCAAAAATCGCTTCCGGCAGGTCAACCCCATCACCAGACGGCTGAATGGCGGCCGTCTGTTCGAAAAACAAGCTTGAGACAAATGTTGTCGTCGAAGTGGAAAACATCGAGACTCGAATTGGCCTGCACATCCAGGTTGCAGCCGCCGAACCCGATTGACGCAACAAATACGGCAGGCGCAGTTTTGCTCACAGATTCATCTGCCTTTGATCCCCTCTGCATCACCTTTCTGACGCACCAATTCAAAGATAGCAGATCAGCACGTAGCAGTTTTTCGATCACAATTCCAACACATTTCGCGCGCGAGGCAATTTAGATCGATTCGTGACTGTCCGAGCACAGTACTTTAGCAAAATCGCATGAACAGTTTCGACCAAAAAACTCAGGAACCGGCGTTACCCAATAGAAGACCCACAATTACCCAAATGCAGGAGCCTGTCGGCCGGGGTTGGGCAGATCCATTCACTTCGCCGTAAGAGCACCCAGTCCCTACCGTTCAGCAAGACTTGTATCTTGGACCGGCTTGAACCGGCTGGTCGCAGAGAATTCGACCCTGCCTAGATATGGTAGCCAAGTCTTCCCCCTCGGCCGTCAAGCACTGCACAACAAGGGTATCGCCAACCCTGGAAGCGATCTTGCCATCGCAAGGCGTGCCGGCACCAACGGGTCTGCAGGTCAGGATCATCCCCTGATAGTCCCGGCGCGCCGCTTCCGTCACCAGGGCGCGCATCGCCTGGGGCCCGGAAAACGTCGCGCCGCATAGCAGGATCTTGCGACCGCCGACGCGAAGATCGTCGATCGAGGGAATGGCGAGCTTACCGTCAAACGGCTCGAGTACCACGACCGGGCGGCGGGCTGCCTCTCTGAATCACACCTATAGAGCCGGCAGCAAACAGAATAGCTACAATGGCAAGGAACGCTTCGCTCTTGGCTGACAAGACCGTCCTCCATCCGGCCCAACTGTCAGTCTGGCCCGTTCATTCATTTCGCCGCGCGGCCATCCAGCTTTTCTATCTGCTGGATGTACTTCGCGATGACGATCGTCTCCGAAAACTGCCGCTCCACCTTGTTTCTGCTCTCCACTCCCATCCGGCCCCTGGAGGCATCATCCATCTTCGCAAACTCGACCATCTTGCTTGCCAGATCATCAGGGTCCCTCACCTTGCACAGGAGGCCGTTGATGGCGTGGTCCACCACCTCCCTGCACCCGGGCACGTCGGTGGTGATCAGCGGCTTGCCCATCGCGGCCGCCTCGAGCAGCGAACGCGGCGTCCCCTCCCTGTAGGAAGGCAAGACGACACAATCGGCGGCACGCAGAAAAGGCCGCACATCGTCGGCGGAGCCTAGGTATTCGACCAATCCCTCACCGACCCATTGCTCGACATTCTGCCGGCTGACGGCGGTTCGGTTCTCTACATCAACAAAGCCGAGCAGTTGGAAACGGACTCCGGGCATCCCCCGGCGAACCAGACGGGCCGCCTCTATGAACTCGCCGACGCCCTTGTCCCAGAGAAGCCGGGCCACGAGAAGAAACACAATCGCGCCAGACCTGGTGCGATTTTCGGACGACGGAGCAAAACGCACGAGGTCGATGCCGGAGCCAGGCAGAAGCCCGGTCTGCTCCTTGCGAACCAGGTGCCCGTCGACGAACAGCATCCTGTCGTCGTCATTCTGGAAGAAAACCATTCTGGAGCGAGCCAGCGCCACCCGATACAAGGCCTTGGCAATTCTGAGCAGGAGGCCACCGCGGACGAATGCCGTCCCCAGTCCGGAAATGTTGTTGATGACCGGGACACCGTTCAGATTGGCCGCGATGGAGCCGAACACGTTGGGCTTGATCGTAAAGCCGACAAACGCCAACGGCCTTTCACGCCGCAAGAGACGCCAGTAGCGCCACAGAAGTGCCATGTCCCGCAAAGGCGACGTGCCGGAATTGTCCATTTCGAGTTCGACATAGCGGCAGCCCATGGCCGTTATCAGCGAAGAGTATTCGTCTCTCGGCGCCGCGATGACGACGTCATAGCCATGGCTCCGCAAGGCCTCGATCAGACCTTTGCGGAAATTGACGACGTTCCAGGATGTGTTTATCGAGATGATTATCTTGTTGCGAGCAGCGGACTTCATCTCTGCCCGCCCGGATATGACGAAGGCGCTCCCAACAGCATATCCGCAAATCGCCCAGGCGATCGTTCCGATAAGGTCTCTCCATACAAGGCCGACCGATCGCCGGCGTGAATGACCTTCAACAGTGCATCCGCAATTTCCAGCGGGCCAAATCCGGCTGAAATCGCCAGGCCGGACAGCATGTCCAGATCTCCCGCACAGGGCGTGGTGACGATGCCGGGGATCCGGCAAGCCATCATTTCCAGAAGGACGTTTGGAAATCCTTCGGTCGCCGACGTAAGCAGGCCGGCCCGCGATGCGCGAAACAGCGGAAATGGATTGTCTCTCTGGCCGAGCAGATTTATTCGGGAGGCCAGATCGAACTTGCCGGCATAGGCTCTTAGCTCCGCTTCCATGGGTCCGGCCCCCACCATGGCCAGCTCATAATCTTCGCCGGTTCTTCGTCTGACCTCGGCGAGCACATCAACCGCGATCGTTGGGCGTTTCACTTCAATCAGCCGGCCGCACCAGACTATCTGTGGACGGCGGGAAAATATCCTGGCATCGCTCTCCGGCAATGTCTCGGCGGACATTTTGACGATGAGATCTTCATCGACCGGATTGGGCAAAGTGCACAGTTTAGCAATGGCGCGCTGGGGCAACACGTCGCGCAATCGTTCATTCATATAGTTCGTCTGTGCGACAACCATGTCCTGGCTGCCATAGGCCGCGTATAGCGCCCTGTAAGCCAGTGCGCGAGGGCCTTTGAAACGATCGAGGAGTACCGTGGATTCGCGAGCGACCAGCCTGCGGCTTCGAAGAACCCCGACACTTCGGGCGGCGGCCAGGAACGAATTCAGCCGCGCGTGGCTCGACAACACAAAATCGTACCGATGCCGGATCAGCTGCGGGGCAAGCAAAAGCTCGCTCATCGCTTTGCCACCGCCAAAGCCGTAACCGCGCCGAATTCCATCCTGGTATGATCCAACGGCGTCCCCCGCTGCCTGGCCACCCAGAAAGCCGATTTCGACGTCCCAGTCGGGCCGGCTCGCAAGTGCACGCGCAACCAGTTTCAGGATGGTTTCGGCTCCACCTCTGATGTCGAGCGGAATGGCGATGAGCGCGAGCTTCCTTTTCATGAGTTGCAAGGATTCACTGTCTTCGCCGAAAGACATAGGCGTAGGTTTCAGCAGCATCCTTGCCGAGAAGAAGGGCCGAAACGCCTAGCCAGATGCGCCAGGCGAGAAAGGCCGGCACGAAAAAATAGAAATAGGAACTCTTCCAGAACAGACGACGCTCGATGAGTTCCAGGCCGTTCCGTTTTGCGATTACCTCGACCTCGCTGGGCAGGCACTTGTCGTAGAAAGCCGGAAACCCATCATGACCCTTGCCTTTTTCGGGATAGATCGCAAAAAGCAGCCGTCGCTTCAGCCCCTCCGGCAGGGACCGATTTAATCTGGCGAAAACAGCGTTGCGCGAGGGCGAGAAAATGGCAACCACGCCTCCCGGCTTCACGCAACTGGCAATGCCACGCAAGGCACCCTCACCGTCGCGCACGTGTTCAAGCGTCGCCTGACAGATCACAACGTCAGCATCACCCCTACCCTGAAACGAGGTAAGGTCCGCTTCAATCTCCTCGTCGTATATTCCGCGCGGCGCTTTCGATAATTCATGCGCGTCCAGGTCGAGCCCAACGACGAAAAGCCTCAGGCGCCGCTTCTCGGGGAGACTGACGAACGGCCTTGCACCTCCGCCAAGGTCGTAAACCCGAGCGTTTGGGGTAAGTAACGGAGGTGCCATCTCCGTCGCAAAGGTCCGGTTGCCGTCGATGCGAAGGCGGAGCGGCAGAGCCCTGTCGAGGAACTCGGACATGGCCACGTTCGCGCGAACGAACTTTCGCAATCTCGACACTGCCTCACCATCAGTTTCGTTCGCCGATCTGTGTCCACCAGGACTAGACATCCGCGCTATATCCTGTGGAACACATAGAGCCGCGTATGATGCGAAAATGGGCCGAGCAACCGATCGGCGGCAGCCCGCAAACCTCTCAGGATGCCGTTCCTGCTGTCGTACCAGGCCTGCATCGGCTTTGTGAAAAAAGTCTCGTCCTTCAATCCCTTGAAGCCACCCCTTGGCCGTGTCTCCAGAAGCTTGAAGCCGTGCTGTTCGAACCCGGAAACAATCGAAGATGGCTCAAGGATGAATTGGTAAAATCCGGCCCGTTCGCCTGAAAACCTGGGATAGAGACCCATACTGGCCTTCAATCTTCTGAGAGGAGAAATGCTGGGCACCGTCACGAAGGCAATCCCTCCCGATCGGATTATGCGCCTCATCTCCAATACGATCTCGTCATACCCGTCGAAGAAGTGCTCGATCACGCCGAGAGACCACACGCCGTCGAAGAATTCGTCCGCGAAGCCTGTTGCCCGAACATCTCCAACCGTTACCTGCAAATGCGGCGCGGCGCGATTCACCATCCCCACGGTCTTCCGCGCAAAGTCGATTCCGTATGCGGAAAAGCCCGCCTGATGCAGGCCATGGGCCGTATTGGCCAGGCCACATCCGGCGTCCAGGACCCTGGCCGGTCCTGTCAGATATCGCTTGGTCGTTTCTACGACAAAGCGATCCGGCCTCGACACAGTCCCTTCGGCCCAGTGGGAATCCCAATAGTCGTCGTCGGCTATCGTGCCGACATGGACGATGCGGCTGTTCTTCTCGTCATAGAATGCCTTCTTCTCATTCATTTCCGGCATCCGACCCGGCCATAAAAAGGCCTCGCTGCGTTGCATCAGGCCCGTTGTTCGCAATGACGCCCCTTAACGCGAAGAACGAACAAGCCGCGGCTATGACATATCCGGACAGGAATGCCATTTCGCTGCCAAGCGGTAGCCGCCACCACAGACTCAACGCCGCCAAACAGCAGCAAGCCAATGCTCCTATCGCGTAAGAATAGGTCAGCGTCATCGCGTTGTTCGAGCGGAGCGCAAAGGGATCAATGACCACCTTCTTCGTCCTGTTTATCAGGACAGCGCAAGAAACGATCGCAAAGACCGCTGGATCAAATGACCTCCCCAGCCATCCGGACGCATGGCCTGAAAAAAACAGGCCGATTATCCCCGCGGCAGACGCAACCGCAAAAATCAGCGCGATGGTCGCCCCCTCGAACAATCCGCGCCGAAACTCCCTGATGTTTCCATTTGCGGCACTGAGAAACGCGGTTGGCACGAAAACGAAGCTGGCCGCGTTCATGAAGAAGCCGACCGAGCGTTGCGAAAGATCGACACAGAACGAAAAGACGCCGAGATGGGTCTCGGAGCCAAACATCAAAATAATGTATCGAATACCGACAAACACACCGCTCTCGGCCAGATTGCTCAACACAAATCGCCAGCCTGTGGCCAGCGACCCACCAAGGTAGGAAAGGCGAGGCCGCCTCAGATTCATCGGCCCCAGGAAAGCAAATGAAATCAGCGCTCCGGCGACGTAGCTGAGCGAAAAGGCCGTGAGGGCGGAGCCTACTTTTGCATCTCCTGCAAGCAGGACCACAGCTCCCGCCTGGTATGCGACAGCCTGGCCAATCGCCGACCAACCATATGCCCACAAACGCAGCTGTGACCGCAAGATCTCTTGAAGTGCGGTGTGCAAGCCGAACGAAACGATGATGGTTGCGGCAACGACATTGCCAAGTCCGAACCACGCCAGTGCCGATCCAGCCAGGACCACAAACAACGCCAGAATGGCCAGCGCAGTCAAAATAGACGATACGTACTCTCTACCCATTCCCGTGGCATGCATTTTTGCGGAAACCGGCATTATCGAATAGGTAGCAGCTCCAAAAACAAGCGTTGAAATAAATGAAACTGTCGCAATCGTCGTGCTGAAAATACCATACTGTCCAGTTTCCAGATGGCTTCCGATGTATAGTAAAGTCACTATATTCAGAAGACCAGGCGCAATTCGTATGACGATGGCCTCCGCAAATTTCCACAGACTGACTCTTTTCATGAGATCACCTGTGCGAATGACCTCTTGAGCAAGAATGGGAAACTTAAGGCACCAAAGCTCAAGCAGGCAAGGAAGGCCTTGCCCAGGAATCGAACCGAGCGATATCGTCCAATCCAGAATGCCCTGACGTAGTTCAAATTCAGCAACAACATCGGGTACGGATTTTGCCGCTGAAGAAGCCGAATTCTTGCGGTCATTCCCTCCGGCAGGTACCTTTTTCGCCCGATATCGACGTTGACACAGATAACGTCATATTCGATCGCCAACCTGGACCAGAGAAGAGAGGTTGGAACACGGCGGAACCGCCCCGCAGGGGGCACGGCAACCCGTTTCAGCAAGGGAGTTCTGATGATCTCCTTCTTGTCTCCGACCACACCTTCATCGGCTCGCATCCTGATCAGGTTTGTACGCTCAGACGGAAACCGGTTTGCTGCCGCATCTGATCCGGCGAGAACCATAGAGAACACAAATCCCGCGATCCTCTCATCGGCACCTTGCCGGGAGAGACGCTCACAAACCTCCGGCAGGCGATCGATGAAGAGATCGTCATCATCATCGAAAATCATGCAATAGTCGCCAGTGGCGGAAGCGATCGCCGAAAACATCGCGACCCCTCTGCCGCTATTTGGGCCAGTTGTGACCACCAATCTGGCATCGCGAGATGCGATCTCGGCAAGCGCTTCGCTTGTCCCGTCGGTCGAACCGTCGACATGGACACATACTTGCAGTGGGCACTTCACGCGCAGCAGTTCCTGGACCAGCGCAGCAACGCGATCCCGCCGATTGAACGTGGGGATGCAAACGCTCAACAGCGCCTGGGACTGCAATGGACTGCAATCTGCCTGTTTGCGAGCCGTATCGATCCCCTCTCCCCCTGGTTACGCGGTCATGGAGCGCAGCTATGCGCGGATCAGCCGGCAACCGCCAAGAACGGGCCTATCCCCGTCCAAAATACGCCTGGTACCACTCGACGAACCGCCCGACGCCCTCGGTCACCGTCGTCGTCGGACGATAGCCCACCGCCTGCTCCAGCGCCGACGTGTCGGCGAAGGTATCGGGCACGTCACCGGGCTGCAGCGGCAGCAGTTCGACGATGGCTTTCCTGCCAAGTGCGTTTTCCAGCGCCTCGACATAGGCGGTCAGCTTCACCGGGTTGTTGTTGCCGATGTTGAATATGCGCCAGGGGGCGCTGCTGGTGGCCGAATCCGGACGGCTGGAGTCCCAGGCGGCATTGCCCGTGGCCGGGCTGTCGCTGGCCCGCACGACGCCCTCGGCGATGTCCTCGATATAGGTGAAGTCGCGCGTGTGGTTGCCGTTGTTGAACAGCTTGATCGGCTCGCCGGCAAGGATGTTCTTGGTGAACAGGAACAGCGCCATATCCGGGCGCCCCCAGGGGCCATACACGGTGAAGAAGCGAAGCCCGGTCGTCGGCAGCCCGAACAGATGACTGTAGCTGTGCGCCATCAGCTCGTTGGCACGTTTGGTCGCGGCGTAGAACTGCAGCGGGTGGTCGGCCGGCCGGTGCTCGGAAAACGGCATGTCGGTGTTGGCGCCGTAGACACTCGAGGTGCTGGCATAGGTCAGGTGCGCAACGGCGCTGTTGCGGCAGGCTTCCAGCATGTTGGCGTAGGCGATGATGTTGCTTTCGACATAGGCATGCGGATTTTCCAGGCTGTAGCGAACTCCGGCCTGGGCGGCGAGATGGATCACGCGGTCGAATGCGTGGTCGGCGAAGCAGCCATCGACCACTCCTCTGTCGGCGAGATTGCCGCGGATGAACTGATAGCCCGCATTGGTCTTGCGGCTCGCCTCCTCCAGCAGCCGCAGCCTCGCCTCCTTGATCTGCGGATCGTAATAGCTGTTGACGTTGTCGATGCCGACAACCTCGTCGCCGCGCTCCAGCAGGCGCTTGGCCACATGATAGCCTATGAAGCCGGCGGCGCCGGTGACCAGAACTTTCATCAGAAACGCCCATCCGTAACATGCCTGAGGAACAGACCCTTGATGTCGTAGATGACGCCCGGGGTCTTGCAAAGCGCCTTCAGGCCGTCGACGCCAAGCGCGCGGAACTGCCGGTGGCCGACGGCCACGATGACGCCGTCATAGCGCTCGTCGGGAATGTCCTTCATGCTCGTTATGCCGAAGGCACGCGCGCATTCCTGCGCATCGACCCAGGGATCCCAGATGTCGATGCCGGCATTGTACTCCTTCAGCCGGGCGACGACATCGGCGACCCTGGAATTTCTCAGCTCCGGACAATTTTCCTTGAAAGCCGCGCCCATCACCAGAATCCGGCTGCCGACGACTGGTATCCCCTTGCGCATCATCAGGCGGGCCGTCTGATCCGCCGCGTGCCGACCCCTGCCGTCATTGATACGGCGGCCGGCAAGAATCACCTCGGGATGATAGCCGAGTTCCTGGGCCTTGTGGGTGGTGAACCTCAGCCGCGAAGCTGCACTGATCTCATCGCTGCCGGCTTCCAGCGTATGATCCTCGCCACGCTCCAGAGCATCCACCCGCGACTGGTTGATGTCGAACCCGACGACATCCCTGGTGGCACCGAAGGCGACCGCCAGCGGCAGGCCGACATAGCCAAGCCCGATGATGGCTATTTTCCTGGAGGCAAGGTCCATCTGCTTCCTGCGCTTGCTATTCCAGAGTCATGCTTCGCATTGGCTATCGCGCGCCAAACCCAGTAAGCATTGTTTTCATTGTCTTGAGCGTTATCAGAACATCCAGCCAGGGCGAAAAGTTCTTTATGTAATAGAAATCATAGTGCAATTTTTCCATCACATCGTCAACGGCAGCCACATGCCCTTGATTTACTTGTGCCCACCCGCTTATACCTGGCCTGACAATATGCCTGTAGCGGTAGAACGGCAACTCAGCCTCGTACCACTGCGACAGGACGACGGCTTCCGGCCGCGGCCCGATCCAGCTCATTTCGCCACGCAGAATGTTGATGGCCTGCGGCAGTTCGTCGATCCTGAATTTTCGCAGGAAACGTCCGACGCGGGTGATGCGATCGTCGTCGCGCTTGGTGATCGCCTTCTCCTTGTCGCTGTCAGCGTCGCCGTGCTGCCGCATCGAGCGAAACTTGTAGACCGTGCAGAGCTTGCCCCGGTACCCCATGCGTTGCTGGCGAAACAGCACGGGACCCTCGGAGTCCAGCCGGATCAGCAGCGCTATCAGCGCCAGGACAGGAGACAGAACGACAATCAAGACAACCGCGGAAATCCAGTCGGCCGCCTGCTTGATTTTAAGATATGCCTGGTTCGGGTTAAGGGAGCCAAGCGTGTTTTCGGACAGGTGCTCGATCTCGACCCGACCGGTCAACGACTCCCGCACCTGCTTGACATGGTATACGGGCGTTCCCGAAAGGGCGCGATCCGCGATGTATCGTTCCCATTCCGCGCCAAGATCGGCACGCAGATCAACGACCACGCCGCTGGCTCTTTCAATGACCGTGCTGGTCGACACGATCCAGAACCAGTGCACCCCGGGCAAGGTCTTGAGACGCTCGACATCTCCTCCGGGAATCACGACGAGCCGGTGTGGGTCGAGACGCCGCGTCAACAGGCTCAGGCCGAAATACCAGAGCGTGGACTGCGTGAAACTGGCGGCGGCCTGGAACCGGCTGTACTCGAACCGAAAAAAGAAGATGGTCAGGAAAACAGCCCCGTAGGACAAGGCAAATGTCGGCAAGATGTAGCTTGCCGCGGCCACGCCCGGAAAATTGCCGATGCGGCGATAGGAGAGGAAACCCGCCAGGTGCGCAATCGCCGCGGCGGTCACCGTCACCTGAAGGTTTGCCGAATAGATAAACTCAGGATTGAAGACAATCCGGATAATGGCGGGCGCAAAAATCGCGAATGTCAGTCCGCCAAGCAGCTGAAATCGAATCCTGAACAGGAAATGCCGGCTTCCGACAATAGTTGACGCCGTGACATTCAACGCCTTGCCCCTTCCCCCGAAGTTGCCGTGTCGGCCCAGCCAGCGCGATTCTGCATCTGACCTGCCCGTTCGTTCGTAGATCGAATCGAACGTTTTCACCCCCGGCGATTCGACATAGTCGAAGACCACGGGTCTACGACAGTGCGATTGCACCAGCAAGTATCTATTACATATCAATAGTTAGTAGAAGTTTTGATCACCAGCATTGTTTGATGCTTCAGAAAAGCCGCTGTGCACGCAGCGCCGATGCGAGATGATAGGGCCAATGACGCTGAGCAGTTTTCAGCATTGCTTCGGAGATCGCATCCTTTAGCGATTGCGAGTCGCGCGGGAGCTTAGGCGAGAGCGGGGGATATTGTGTTCCCGAAGCCTTGGACCTCGGCGTCGGCGTAGACGCCTATGGCCGGCGGAAGCCGGGAAGGTGCCAATGATCGGCCAGAAGATCGGCCAAACATCCTGGCAAATTCGAAATATATGTTTATAATTATGCACTTAGTGGAAGCCAAGGTCGGCCGAGCATAGAAGAAATAGCTCGAGGCATCGAATCGGCACGCCCGAGCGCACGGCGCGTCGCGTGTTCAATGACGTGATCGCGCTCGGTCTGTTGGCGTCGGAAACACCCAAAGGCCCGGTGTCGCTACGCTTTCCGGCCGACGCATTGGATGCGCTGTTCCCGAAGCTGTTTCCGGAAACCTAAGTGAGATTACTTGGCGGACAGCAGACCGAAATCCGCCAGTCCAGCCAGGACTTGATTGCTCAAGCCGCTGGCCCCTTCTTCGGCGGCTCGCGTTTCAGCCGCGCTTCAGCAGCGACCACACGGCCGGTACAAGGCTTGCCGCGAGCGCCACCTTGATCAGGTCGCCGACGATAAAGGGCACGACGCCGAACTGCCACGACTTTTCCGGGCCGATCAGCAGCGCCAGCCAGGCGAAGCCCATGGCCATCATGACGATTTCGGCAACCAGCATGGCATTGAAAAGCTTGATCGGATGGCGGTCCCAGCCACGATCTGCGGCCCAGCCGACAATCGCCGCCATGACCACGAAGCCTGCGAGATAACCGCCGGTCGAGCCGAGCATGTAGGCAATGCCGAGACCCTTTTCCGGGGTGCTCTGGAAGACGGGGAAGCCCATGGCGCCCTCCGCCATGTAGAGCAGCAGGGTGGCGACGCCGAGACGCATGCCAAAGGTGGCGGCGATCAGCAGCACGGCCAGCGTCTGCATCGAAATGTCGACCGGTCCGAGCATCACCTTGGTCTTGGCCGACAAGGTCAGCAGCAGCGTTCCGGCGATGGCCAGGAAAAACTGCGTTGCCAGCCGCGCCGCGCCATTTTGCGGCAGAGCCAGAGAAACAAGCGGACGCATCGTAGTTGCAATTGCCATGGTATTTCCCCAATCCGGTTGCCGCTATCCGATGTTCGCGGCCTCACGTTCTCCTATATTGGCTTGCGTGTTATGCGGCAATCGGTTTTGCCGTTTCCTGAAACAAGGCACCTATGCATCCGCCATGGCACTCAGATTCGACACCGGCTTCGACCCCCATTATGGCCAGGGGATAAGCGTCGCGCCCGACATCCGGCGCATCACGGCCCGCAATCCGAGCCCCTTCACCTTTCACGGCACCAACAGCTACATCGTTGGCCGCGATACGCTGGCGGTGATCGATCCGGGGCCGGATGACGAGGCGCATCTGCAGACCCTGCTTGACGTGATCGCGGGCCGGCCGGTCAGCCATATCTTCGTCAGCCACACCCACCGCGACCACTCCCAGCTGGCCGCCAGGCTGAAAGAGCGCACCGGCGCGCCCGTATTGGCAGAGGGACCGCATCGCCCTGCAAGACCCCTGCATATCGGCGAGACCAATGCGCTAGACGCCAGCGCCGACACGGCTTTCGTCCCCGATATCGCATTGCCCGACGACAAGGTGATCGACGGCGACGGCTGGTCGATCAGGACGGTTCTGACCCCGGGCCACACCGCCAATCACGCGGCTTTCGCGCTGGAAGGAACCGGCATCCTGTTTTCCGCCGATCATGTCATGGCCTGGGCAACCTCCATCGTCGCCCCGCCGGATGGGGCGATGGCCGACTATATGGCCTCGCTGGACCGGCTGATCGAACGCGAGGATCGTTTGCTGCTGCCAGGACATGGCGGGCCGGTAACCGCACCGCGCGCTTTCATGCGTGGATTGAAGACACACCGCAGAATGCGCGAGCGCGCCATACTGGAGCGGGTCAGAGCGGGCGACCGGACGATCGTGGACATGGTCAAGGCGATCTATCGCGACACCGACCCGCGGCTGCATGGCGCCGCCGGATTGTCGGTGCTCGCCCATCTAGAAGACCTGGTGGCGCGCGATCTGGTCACGACAGACGCCGCACCGGCCATCGACGGCATTTTCGCGCCGGCTGGCTAAAGCCTTCGGCGCCATTCGCTCTAGAATCGGCTGGAGCGCTCTGCTGGCTGAGGCGACTTCAAGCCCTGGCAAGAGCATTCGGGATCAGATGGAAGTCGTGCCGCAGTCTCCAGAGCAACTCGCGAGGCTGTCATAGAGAGCTTCGGCAGCACGTCCTTTTGCAACAATTCCTGGCGGTTGCGGTCCATATAGTCGTTGAAACCCGCGGTCACGAACGCAAAGGGCACGAAACACGCGCCGATCTCGCGCGACAGGGTCGCCTCAGGGGCGATCGAATGGTTGAGCACATCCGCTCCCATGCTTCGATACGCCAAGGCTTCGGCCGGGGTGGTCAGTCGCGGCCCGTAACAATGGGCAGCCACCAACTGCTGTTCGATGCCATGGATACGGCATTCCGCTGGCCAATGACGGCGGGCCGTTTGGACCAGAACCGCCGCGCATCTTGGACATACGATCTGCTTGCCCGAGCAGTCGAAGCTCTGTCGGCCGGGAAGGAGTGAAAACGGCGTCTGCGTCAGTTCGATGATATCGGCGGTCACAACCATGTCGCCGGGTTGGATCGCTTTGTTGACAGCGCCAATGGTCGAGCAGGACAGGACTTGCTTTACACCCGCGGTCATCAATACCCAGAACGCGCGGCGATGGCAGGAATGGTCGATATGGTCGCGCGGATTGCCGTGCGAATACATGCACAACGCACGTTTCGTTTTGCCTTCCGAGGTAATCGAGGCATCGAACTCGAGCAATTTCCAGTGGTCGCTGCGACCGAAAGGCGTTTCAAAACTCATGTCTCGCCGCAAGGTGCGCACGCCATCGACTTCGACATCTTCCGGGAAGGCAAGCCCCCAGTTTGCCGAACCGGTGATAATCGCCAACCCAGCCTTCGGTATGTCCGTTGGATGATCCGCCTGATCGTCGGCTGCGTTATGATTGTCGGGCATGTTTCCGGTCTCGATCATGATTTTTGGCGGAGAGTCACGATCAAGACTGCGACCACGACGATACCGGTCCACACTGTCGAGATCGCCGCGATGGTTGGATCGATCTGATCTCGCAGGGACAGAAACATGAGCTTCGGCAGCGTGCTGTTTTGGCCACTTGCGACGAAGATCGAAATGACAGACTCGTCGAGCGAAGTCAGGAAGGCCATCAATGTGGCCGACAACAGACTGATCTGAAGTTGCGGGACAATTATTCCGCCAATGGCCCTCGCCCAGTTTGCGCCGAGGCTGCGCGCCGCCTGAACCTGGTTCCAGTCAAAGCGGACCAGAGCGGGCAGCAACACAATGCACGCGACCGGGATGGCCAGCACCACATGTCCGACCAGCACGCCGAACAGCGTTCCGACCAGACGTTGCGCCGCCAGCACAAAGAAGAGACCGATCGCGAGCAGGATTCCCGGCACGATGGAGGGGATGAGCAGAATGCCCTGAATGGTAATGGCGGCTTTTCCGCCGAGCCGATTTATCGAAATGCAGGCCAGCAGCCCCAGGGGCACGGCGACCATCGCCGTCAATGTCCCAAGGATCAGGCTCGTCCTGAGCGCGGCCATCCATGTCGCCGAACCGAAGAAAGTCTCGTACCAGCGCAACGAGTATGCGCGCGGTGGGAACTCGAGAAGATTGGACGCCGAAAAGGAGAGCGGGACGACGACGAGCGTCGGCAGCATCAGGAACGCCAATACAAGCGCGCAGAAACTCCACAGAAGGATGCGGGCCAGCCTGTTGTCTGGATAGGCTTCAAGCATGGGCTGTGCCGACTTTGCGCCCGGCAATCAGCCGCCGTGCAGCCAGGAACATCACACCCATCAACGCCATTAAAATGAGGAGCAGAATACCCAAGACGCTCGCCGATCCCCAATCCTGAAAGGTCGACAGCGTGCGCTCGATCCGGATGGAGAGAGGATTTACCTTGCCGCCGCCAAGCACCGCCGGCGTGATGAAGAAACCTATGGTGTAGATGAAGACGATGATCGAACCCGAGAAGATACCGCCGGCCGAAAGAGGCAGAATGACCGTGCGGATCGCTTGCCCGATAGTGGCGCCCATGCTCGCCGACGCGCGAATGAGGTTTGCGTCGATATCGCGCATCGCGGCATAGACTGGCAGGAGAAAGAGCGGCAGCATGTAGTGAACCATGCCGATGAGCGTTCCCGTGAAGTTGTAGGCCAGCGGCAATGGCTCCGTTGCCAGGCCCGAACCTGTCAAAGCCGCGTTGATCAGGCCATCGCGCCGCAAGAGCACGAGCCAGCCATAGGTGCGCACCAGAATAGAGGTCCACAACGGCAGCATGACGAGGGCCATCAGCAAATTGGCCACCCTTGGCCTGGCGCTCGCCAAAGCGAGGGCCAGGGGGATACCGAGAAGAATGCAGATCGCCAGCGTGCCCAGGGACAGCTCAAGGGTTGTGACGAGTGCCGACCATGTCAATCCGCTCGAAAGCACCTTCTCGTAATTGCCGACGGTGTATTCACCCCCTGTGGTCAGGAAGGATTGTCGGATGATCCAGACGATGGGCAGTATCGCCGCCAGTCCAACGATGAAAAGCGCGGGCAGTGAAAGCGAGAGGAAGAACCGCCGCTCGCGTCGTGCGTCTGCCGCGAGCGCAGGATCCGCGAGGACGGTCACGCTTTCGCTCCCGGTATCGCGTGAACTTTCGCTGCTGGTGCATATGCGGTCATTTGCTGACCGATGGTAAGCTCGGCGCAGCCACTGGCCAACGCCGCCGGAATGCAGACAAGAATCTCTTGCCCGCCGTCAAGCGCCAGCGTCAAAAGCCAGTTTTCGCCGCGAAACGCCTTAGCGCACAGCGTTCCGTCGAGCGCCACCCCGTCTCGCCCGACGAGCTTCGCATCAAGATGGAAGCTCTCCGCGCGGATCATCAGAGCTTCGCGTGACGCATCGGCGCCGTCTATTCTGCGCACCGAGCCCGGGGCCACAATGTTGGCCTCACCCATGAACTCCGCGACGAAGCGGGTCGATGGACGATCATAAATCTGCTGTGGCGTATCGATCTGCTGAATGCGGCCGGAATTCATAACCGCGACCCGATCTGACATAGTCAATGCTTCGCGCTGGTCATGCGTCACATAGATTGTGGTGATCCCCAGATCATCGTGCAGACGCCGGATCTCGTACTGCATGGTTTCGCGCAGATTCTTGTCGAGCGCCGACAGCGGCTCGTCCATCAGCATCACGCGTGGTTCGAAGACGATCGCCCGCGCCAACGCCACCCGCTGGCGCTGGCCACCGGACAATGCGGCAATATTGCGCTCCGACAGACCTTCCAGCTTCACGCGGGCCAAGGTGTCAAGCGCCCGCTGGCGTGCCTCCGCTTTCGGCGTCTTGCGCAGCGCCAACGGATACTCGACATTTGCCAGAACGTTCATATGGGGAAACAGGGCGTAGTTCTGGAACACGATGCCGATGTCCCGCTTGTTGGGGGCCAGGCGGGTAATGTCCCGATCACCCAACAGGAGTTTACCGGAATCGGGCCGGACAAAACCGGCCAAAGCCATGAGCAGCGTGGTCTTGCCCGACCCCGACGGCCCCAGCAGCGTGAGGAATTCGCCGGCCCGAATGTCGAGCGAGACATCGTCCAGCGCGACGTAAGATCCATAGGTCTTGCGCACGCTGTCGATGGTGATCGGGAGCGACTTCATCATGCGCTCAAGCCTTAGAGCTGAGACTCAGCGGGCCATCATCTCATCAAAGGCTTTTTGCGCAGCCTCGCCATTCTTGACCCACCAGTCCGCACTCGAAAACACCGAAGTGCCAGCATTTTCAGGTGCGGTCGCCAGGGTCTTGAGACGGTCTTCGGGGATAAGGCCACCCTCATAGGCAGCGGGGTTGACCGGGCCATAGGCGATGAAATCGGTCAGCTTCGCCACGCGCGCGGGCTGTGTCATCGCCGCGATGAGCTTCATCGCTGCTTCCTTGTTCGGCGCTCCCTTCGGCACCGCAAGGCAGTCCGTGCCGATGACCGAACCCTTGAACGTGTAGTCGGCCGCGCCGCCATCCGCTTTCACGGTTTGGGCCCGTCCGTTCCAGGTAACGACCAGGTCCGCCTCACCATCTTTCAGCAATTGCGCGGACTGCGCTCCCGAGGTCCACCACACGGCGACATTTGGTTTGATCGCTTCAAGCCGCTTGATGGCGCGTTCTAGCCCCTCCGGCGTGCCGAGCACGGAATAGACGTCTGCCGGCGCCACGCCATCGGAGAGCAGCGCTATCTCGATCGAGTCTTGCGCATTGGCGCGCAGGGCGCGACGGCCAGAAAATTTGGCAACATCCCAGAACTCCGCCCACGTCTTCGGCGGATTCTCGCCATAGGTTTTGGTGTTCCACGACATGACGGTGCCGTAGGAGTCGAACGGATAGCAGTAATCGGACTTTGCACCATCCGGCACGGACTTGGGATCGATAATCTTGTAGTCAAGCGGCTCCAGGAGCGACTGTGCCGCCGCCTGCGCGCCTTCTGGTGATCCCAGGTGGATGATGTCGGTCGTCACCGCACCCGCGGTAACCTGCATCTTCAGGGCGGCCAGTCCGTCGCTTTGCGTCTCTTCTCGGACATCATAGCCAAGCTCTTTTGCAGCGGGGGCCCACATGGCCGTTTTCATGGCGTTGCCATAATCGCCACCCGCGGTCGTGATGGTGACTGTTTGCGCGTGGACGGGCAACGCAGCAGAGATTGCGAATGCTGTTAAGGAAATGCGTAACCAGGACATAGATTCTCCTCCCCACTTTTTCCAAATGTCGCTCGAAAGGGCCATTTATTTGTAATCGTAACGTTACGATTTCATCTTAACGCAAATGAGTCAAGCTGCTTTCCCAAGGGAGTTCGGATTGACCGGGATGTCGAATCCGGTAACGCTATGGAGGTCAGCAATCAGCCGGCGCTTTCGAAGTCGGGCGAACAATGGCCAACCTAAAGCAGATCGCAGCGGAACTTTCCCTGTCGGTGACCACGGTGTCCCGCGCTCTGAAGGATGGGCCGGAAGTACAGCCCTCGACCATAGCCCGCGTCAAGGAGGTGGCTAAGCGGGTTGGCTATGTGCCAGATCATCATGGCCGTGCGCTGAAAACCGGTCGGACGCTGACGCTGACGGCAGTGCTCCCGATGGAGACACGAGACCACCTGTCCGATCTGTTGAAGCTTCCCTTGATCGAAGGCATGACGCTGGCTGCCCGGCAAGCCGGTTATAGTCTGTCCATCTATTCCACCACTCCCGACGACGACCCCGTTGAGAGTGTGCAGCGGCAGCTTCAGGCGCGCAGCACAGACGGACTGATCATCACGCGCTTGGTGTCGGCCGATCCGCGCGTCAAGCTGCTGCTGGATCAACGCATGCCATTCGTCGCGTTTGGAAGAACCGACCTGGACATCGCATACCCCTATGTCGATGTCGACAATGAACAGATTGCGTACGAGGCGACCCGACGGCTCATGGATAAGGGCTGTCGACGCATTGCGCTGCAACTTCTCGTTCCGGAAGATCAGGCGAGTGCCATGCGTCTTTCCGGGTATGGAAGGGCAATGGCCGAGGCCGGTATTCCGATCGACCAATCGCTGATCGGTCATGGCATGTTCACGATGGAATCCAGCGCAGGCTGGTTCGATCACCTACTGGCGTCGTCAGATCCGCCGACAGGCTTGGCATGTGCCAACGAACTGGGCCTTCTAGGGGCGTTACATGCCCTTGGCAGAAGAGGTCTCGTGCCGGGGAGCGACGTCCACATAGTCACTCGTGACAGCACGCGGCTGGCACGCTTCCTGCCGGCAAAGATCGGAGTTCATTTCGTGGATATGGCGGCGGTTGGACGCAAACTTATCGAAGTCCTGGAGAGCCGGATCATCAATCCGCTTGGGCCGGTCGCAGCGATCTTGGTGCAGGGCAGATTCGAGCCCGCCGAATAGTCTGCCCACAAGCTGCATTCTGCGGCGATATGCGAATCCGCC
This sequence comes from Mesorhizobium sp. M1396, assembly GCF_040317725.1. Taxonomy (NCBI): domain Bacteria; kingdom Pseudomonadati; phylum Pseudomonadota; class Alphaproteobacteria; order Hyphomicrobiales; family Phyllobacteriaceae; genus Mesorhizobium; species Mesorhizobium sp. M1396. Next base: position 47,900 of record NZ_JAMYLA010000008.1, read on the forward strand.
TAACTACAACACTTTCTGAACATTACTCGACCGGCGCCGCGCCAACCTGACCGGCGACTTCCTGGTCGAGTTCGGCGAGGAATTCGACGATGCGCGCGGCGTTGTCGCCGAGGTCGAAGCGGCCGTATCGCGAGGCTGACCGCATGTCGACGATGACCGCATCGCCATCGTCGGTCACGCGGATCGCAACGTCGGCCGGAAGACCGATCACGAACCCCTTGGCGACGGCGGTAATGGTCACGTCGTTTTGCCCGGCGAGGTCGGGATAGGGTTCGGACAGATCCCAATCGCGCCGGTCAAGGACGGTTTCGACGGCATTGACGACAGTGTCGAATGGCAGGGCGTAGCTGCGTGCGCTGACCAGTGGATAGCTATCGGTCTGCAGCCGCTGTTCACCAGGCGTCGATGGGGAAAGCACGTTCATGTCCTTCGTCCGGTCGCCCACGTCGAGCGCCGGCGGCTCGTCGAAATCCGTCGAGATATCCCTGAGCGGCGGGTAGATTGTCGCCCAGTAGGCGGCGACGCCGTAGGGTGCGAGCACCAGCAGCGCCAGCAGGGCGCCGACCGTCAGGTCGCGACCGCCGCGATCACCGAAGTTCCACAGCCGCGAAAAGGCAAATCCGGCAAACAACAGTGCCAGGGCCGCCAGCAGCGCGACAATGCCCAGCACCCACAGGAAGACCGGTGTTTCCACGAGATCGAAGCGATGGCCGACGAAGACCGTCAGCAGCAGCACCAACGAAAAAGCGGCTGTGCGCCGCGACCATCCGGCCGCCTTCGACGTTTGCCGTTCAGGAATGCTAACCATCGTTTTCTGCGCTGCCCCAACCCGAACGGAGACTTAGAACCTTTTCGCGATGGCTTGAAGCCGAAACACGCGACATCCCGTCAATCCGTCGGCAAGCGATAGTCCTTGAACTGCTGGCGCAAGGTGATCTTCTGGATCTTGCCGGTGGCGGTGTGCGGAATTTCGCCGACGAAGGCGACATCGTCCGGCATCCACCATTTGGCCACCTTACCGTCCATGAAGTCGAGAATATCAGCCTTGGTCGGTTCCTTGCCAGGCTTGCGGACAACGACCAGCAACGGTCGCTCGCCCCATTTCGAATGATAAACGCCGATGGCGGCCGCCTCGGCGACATCGGGGTGGCCGACAGCCAGATTCTCGAGGTCGATGGTGGAAATCCATTCGCCGCCGGATTTGATGACGTCCTTGGCGCGATCGGTGATCTGCATATAGCCGCCGGCGTCGATATGAGCGACGTCGCCGGTGTCGAACCAGCCGTCCTCGTCGAACTGCTCCGCGCCGACGCCGCCATAATAGGCGCGCGCAACGGCCGGTCCGCGCACTTTCAGGCGGCCAAATGTCTTTCCGTCCCAGGGCTGCTCCTTGTTGTCGTCGTCGGTCACCTTCATTTCGACGCCGAAGGGCGGATAGCCCTGTTTCTGCTGGACATCGAGCCGGGCATCGCCCTCAAGACCGGCATAGTCCGGCTTCAAGGTGCACAGCGTGCCGAGCGGCGACATTTCGGTCATGCCCCAGGCATGGATGACCTGGACATCGTAGTTCTGCTGAAACTTCGTCATGATTGCGCGCGGACAGGACGAGCCGCCGATGACGACCTTGTTGAGATAGGGAAGCTTCTTGCCGGTCTCCTCCAGGTGCTGCAGCAGCATCATCCAGACGGTCGGCACGGCGGCGCTGAAGGTCACCTTCTCGGTGTCGAGCAGTTCATAGATCGAGGCGCCGTCCATCTTGCAGCCAGGCATGACCAGCTTGGCGCCGATCATCGGTCCGCTCTGGCCAAGCCCCCATGCATTGGCGTGGAACATCGGCACGACCGGCAAGATCGTATCGCGCGACGACAGGCCCATGGCGTCGGGCATGGCGGCGATCATGGCGTGCAGCACGTTCGAACGGTGGCTGTAGACGACGCCTTTGGGATCACCTGTCGTGCCCGACGTGTAGCACATGCCGGCGGCGGTGCCTTCGTCGAAGGTCTTCCAGGCGAAGTCGCCATCCGCCTCGTCAAGCCAGTCTTCGTAGGCGACCACGTTAGGCAGTGTCGTCCGTGGCATGTGCGCCTTGTCGGTCAGCACGATCACCTGTTTCAGCGATTTGACCGCACCGGCAATCTTCTCCAGCAGTGGCATGAAGGTCAGGTCGACGAAAACAGCCTTGTCCTCGGCATGGTTCATGATCCAGACGATCTGCTCGGGAAACAGCCGCGGATTGAGCGTATGGTAGATGGCGCCGATGCCCATGATGCCGTACCAGGCCTCGATGTGGCGCGCGGTGTTCCAGGCGAGCGTGGCGATGCGATCGCCCAGGCGATAGCCGTCACGCTCCAGCCGCTGGGCGACTTTCAGGGCGCGACGATGGATGTCGGCGTAGGTGGTGCGCACGATCGGCCCCTCGATCGAGCGCGACACGATCTCGCGCACGCCATGCTGCCGCTCGGCATTGTCGATGAGCTTATGGCAAAGCAGCGGCCATTCCTGCATCAATCCCAGCATTCGATCCTCCCTTCACGCTTTTGCGTGTGCTTTTTGTGCCATTGTGGAGCGAACCGCCGGATTGTCCAGCCGCCAGCGCGGCCTGGCGCTGCATTGGTGGAAAACCGCCACATTCCGGCCATCGTCGGCGTTAAGCTTCGTTAACGGGCAAGGGGCGATTGGCGACTGAAAGAGGTTCGCATGGACGCGCAGCTCGACGACGAAGCCCTTGAGAGTACGCTTGCCGAAAGTCTGGCCGATCTGTCGCCGGATACAAAGACTGTTTCCGAAGACGAATTTGTTGAAGTTGTCGGCGGCGCGCTCGAAGCGGTCGGCGGCACGCTGCTGTTCAAGATGTGTGTCCAGAACCAGGGCGAAGGCCAGCATGTCGCGGCCGCATCCGTCGGCGACGGCGGCAATCGCCAGTTCCTGCTGCTGACACTGCCGACCGGCGGCGGCCCATTGAAGGTCGAAACCGCGTCGAGAAGCAGCAACCCGGTCGCCGGCATCGCTGCTGCCTATGCCGGTCTCATGGACGTGTTCAAGGCCGCTGCCTGACTGCTGGCGGCAGGTATTTCAATTTGCTTCGAAGGCACAATCCGTTTGCTTCGAAGGCACAATCCGTCGGTATCCCCGATTGGGTGCGTGTTGTATGGCCACGGCGGGCCTTGAACAACGCCCTTGCGCGACACATCTGAAAATCGACGCAAGGAGACCCCGCATGGACCAGATCACCAACCCCGCCCCCGGTTTTCAACGCAATCCCGACAAGGTCATCACCATCGAGCCCTTTGCCGGCACAGTCACCGTGCGCGCCGGAGACGCGGTCATCGCTTCATCCACGAGGGCCAAGGTGCTGAGTGAGCCGCCCTATCCCGCGGTCTTCTACATTCCGTTCGCCGACATCGATTTCGGCAAGCTCGCCGGCACCGAACACTCGACCCATTGCCCCTACAAGGGCGACGCAAGCTATTGGAGCGTGCTGCCTGCCGGCGAAACCGGCCAGAACGCCATGTGGGCCTACGAGCATCCTTTCGACGAAATGGCTGAAATCCGTAACCACGGCGCGTTCTACGCCAGCAAGGTCGCGATCGAAACCAAACCGGACTGACCGACTGCGACCGCCGCGTGAGGTGCGTTGAGATTCAGGTCAGGCCGGCTTCACCTGAAGATCAAATGCACCGGTCAGTCGGTGGTGCCGTGATCGCCGATTCCATCGGCATCGGCATCGTCGAGCCGCACAAAGGTCAAGCCCTTGGCCTTGAGCGCCAGGAGCCCCTGCACCACGCCTTCGCCGGCGGCGTGGGTCGGCTGGTTGATGTGCGAGATAATCACGTCACCGTCCTTGGCCGCCGCGATGCGCCGCGCGGTTTCCTTGGCGCCAAGTAATGAGCCGCCGTCGCCGTTTATCGAGAAGCCCGCGATCTTGAAGCCAAGCTTGCGGATCATGGCGATTGCCGACGGACTGTATTCGGCGGTTGCGCCCCGAAACCATTTCGGCGCCGGCTCGCCGGTTCCGGCAAGAGCGGCGGCACCCGACTCGACCTCGGCCAGCACCGCGTCCGGGCTGCCGGCGCTGCGGATACCGTAGATTTTCCGTGGCGTGTCGACCGCCGGGATATGATGGCCGCCGTGATTTTCAAGCTCGAACAGATCGGGATGGGCCCGCATGATCTCGACGGCGGCGGCGTTTCGCTTCAGCCAGATACCGGTCACGAAAATGGTGGCGGGGATCTTGTTGTCCACCAACGCCGAAAGGATCCGGCTGTCGGTCTGCCCGCCGCAGGCATCTAGCGTGAGCGCAACGCGGCCTGCTCCGCTCGCCTCCGGCCTGATGTGCAGCGTGGGCTCGACGAGCGGCGCGGCATGGCCGGCGGATACCATCGCCAACGACATGGCGATCATGCAGAGATTTTTTTGCAGCAGGCGCATCAAACCGAATTCCTGACCGGTCGTTTCAAGCCGGCATCCCAAGACGTGCATGAAGGCGGAAATCGGGATGGTGGATAGCGGAAAAGTGGCTGTCGCGGCAATTTGACCGTTCGCGTGGTGAACGGGCCATTCCGCGATAGCGGTTGTCCGCGCGACCATGATTTCAGATGGCGCGCCCCAGCCTCATTTCGGAGCGCGAAAGAAGCTCGCGCACCGCGTCGACCACAGGCTTGACCTCCAGACCCCAGACGCAGCACGCCTTGCTGGGATCCGGCGCGCGGCAGAGGCCCTTGGCCAGGCAGTTGCAAGGCAACGGCGGCTGGAGCGAAATGCTGGGCACGCCGACGGGCCCCCAGCGCGACGGACGCGTCAAACCGAACAGCCCGACAACCGGGGTTCCGGTGGCGGCGGCCATGTGCATCGGGCCGCTCTCGTTGCCGAGAAACAGCCGGGCTTGCTTCAGCACCGCCAGCAGACTTTCAAGCGACAGGTCCCCGACGAGATTGACGACCGACGGCTCGGTCCTGGCGACGATACGTTCGGCAATCTCCTGCTCGTCCGGGCCGCCCACCAGGACGACGTCCAGACCGGTTTCGCCCATAATCTCGCCGATCGCCGCGGCAAACCGCTCGGGCTGCCAACGTCGCCCCTCGAAGCTTGCACCCGCATGCACGGCGATGAAACCGTTTGGCCGCAGATGGTGCTTATCCAGCAGCGCCAATGCTTTCGCCGTCTCCAATGGCAGCGGCTGAAGGCTCGGAATCACCTTGCGGAGTTCGATTCCGAGCGCTTCGAGCGGCGAGAGATAGCGGTACAGAAAGTGCTGGCCATCAAAGCCGTAGGGCTTGGCAAAGACGTTGGCGGGCTGGCGCTCCAGCATGCGCAAGGGTCTTTCGGAAGGATTGTAGCCGACGCGGGTTCTTGCGTTGACGAGCCCGCTGACAATGCGCGACGTCTTTGAATCGGTCACGTCGATCGTCAGGTCGAAGCGGAAGCGGCGCAACGCGCGGACCATGGCGTAAAGCTCCTTCCCGCGCTCGAGGTTGGTGCCGCGCATGCGGGCGCGCTTAAACGTGACCACCTCGGAAGCGATGCCATGAGCGATCACGAAGCTCTCGAAGCTAGCCTCGCACAGAAATACGATCCTGGCGCCGGGGAATTCGAGCCGCAAATTTTCCACAAGTACCGAGGCGAGGACGATATCTCCCATGAACTTCGTTTGAATGACCAAAATGGAGCGGAACGGCGCGGGTGAGGTCTGCAACATCGGCTTCCGGGGACAATCGCGGGGTATCCGCAAATTGGGCGGGAACAGTGTCGAAATTATGCAATGCCGTCGGCACGTTCGCGTGAATTGGCTTACAAAACGGCAAGCTCGTCCGGGATAGATCTATCCGCGGCCTGACTTGGAGCAGTTCACCGTTTCTCGAAACGGTTGACGCAATTCCCTACGGGAAAGCGCTACGCGCTTTCCCGGGAAAACCGTTTCACACTTTTCCTGGAATTGATCTAGCGACCAGCACCGCTGCCTGCGCGGCCGCCAGCCTTGCGATCGGCACGCGATAGGGCGAGCAGGATACGTAGTCGAGGCCGATCTCTTCGCAAAAGCGGATCGAGGCCGGGTCGCCGCCATGTTCGCCGCAGATGCCAAGCTTGATGTCGGGCCGCGTCGCCCTGCCCTTTTCGGCAGCCATGCGCACCAGTTCGCCGACGCCGTCGATGTCGAGCGAGACGAACGGATCCTGGTCGATTATGCCTTTCTGGCGGTAGGTTTCCAGGAACGAGGCCGCATCGTCGCGCGAAATACCGAATGTCGTCTGGGTCAGGTCGTTGGTGCCGAAGGAGAAGAACTCGGCGGACTGCGCGATGACATGGGCGCGGATCGCCGCACGCGGCAGTTCGATCATGGTGCCGGTGAGATAGTCGATCTTGACACCGGTTTCCTCCATGACGCTCTTGGCGACCGCATCGATGCGCGCCTTGACGTAGTCGAGTTCCTTCACCAAGCCGACCAGCGGCACCATGATCTCGGGGACCACAAGCGCGCCGGCCTTCTTGCCGGCCTCGACGGCCGCCTCGAAAATGGCGCGCGCCTGCATCTCGGCAATTTCGGGATAGGAGACGGCCAAGCGGCAACCGCGATGACCGAGCATCGGGTTGAACTCGTGCAGCGCCTCGGTGCGCTGCCTGAGCTTGTCCGGCGACACCTTCATGGCGGCGGCAACCTCGGCCACCTCTTCCTCGGTCTTGGGCAGGAATTCGTGTAGCGGCGGATCGAGCAGACGGATCGTCACCGGCAGGCCGGCCATGATCTCGAACAGTTCGAGAAAATCCGAACGCTGCATCGGCAAGAGCTTGGCGAGTGCTGTGCGCCGGTCCTTTTCGGTGTCGGCCAGGATCATCTCGCGCATGGCGACGATGCGGTCGCCATCGAAGAACATGTGCTCGGTGCGGCAAAGGCCGATGCCTTCGGCGCCGAAGGAACGCGCCATGCGCGCGTCGAGCGGCGTTTCGGCATTGGTGCGCACCTTCATGCGGCGTACCGCGTCCGCCCATTCCATGATGGCGGCGAAATCGCCGGAAAGTTCGGGCTGCAGCATCGGCACGGCGCCCTTCAGCACCTGGCCATTGCCGCCGTCGATGGTGACGATGTCGCCCTTGCGGAAGGTCGAGCCCATCGCCATCAGCGTGCCTGCCTTGTAGTCGACGCGCAGCGAACCGGCGCCCGACACGCAAGGCTTGCCCATGCCGCGCGCCACAACCGCGGCGTGGCTGGTCATGCCGCCGCGCGTGGTCAGGATGCCTTCCGCGGCATGCATGCCGTGGATGTCCTCGGGGCTGGTTTCGATGCGCACCAGGATCGCCTTGCGGCCTTGCGACTTCAACTCCTCGGCGTCGCCCGAGGAAAAGACGATCTCGCCGGTGGCGGCACCGGGCGACGCCGGCAATCCGATGCCGATGACGTCACGCGCGGCCTTGGGATCGATCGTCGGATGCAGAAGCTGGTCGAGCGATGCCGGGTCGATGCGGGCGACGGCTTCCTCTTTCGTGATCAGCCTGTCCCGCGCCATCTCGACGGCAATTTTCAGCGCCGCCTTGGCGGTGCGCTTGCCGGACCTTGTCTGCAGCATCCACAATTTGCCGCGCTCGATGGTGAATTCGAGATCCTGCATGTCGCGGTAGTGCTTTTCCAGGCTGTCGGAGATGGTGACGAAGGACTGAAACGCGTCCGGCATCAGCTTCTGCAGCGATGGCTTGTCCGAGCCCGCCGCTATGCGCGCCGCTTCGGTGATGTTCTGCGGCGTACGGATGCCGGCGACGACGTCCTCGCCCTGCGCGTTCACCAGGAACTCGCCATAGAGCATCTTCTCGCCGGTCGACGGGTTGCGGGTGAAGGCGACGCCGGTGGCCGATGTCTCACCCATATTGCCGAACACCATGGCCTGGACATTGACCGCCGTGCCCCAGCTTTCGGGAATGTCGTGCAGGCGCCGATAGGTGATGGCGCGGTTGTTCATCCAGCTCGAGAAGACGGCGCCGATCGCGCCCCACAGCTGCTCATGCGGATCCTGCGGGAACGGCTTGCCGAGCTCTTCCTCGACCTTGGCCTTGTAGAGCGCGATGACGCCTTGCCATTCGAGCGCCGTCAGTTCGGTGTCGAGCTCATGCCCAAGTCCGCCCTTCTGGTCCTCCAGGATTTCCTCGAACACCTCATGGTCGAGGCCCATGACGACGTCGGAATACATCTGGATGAAGCGGCGGTAGCTGTCATAGGCAAAGCGCGCGTCGCCGGAATCGGCGGCCAGCGCCTCGACCGTCTCGTCGTTCAGCCCGAGATTGAGCACTGTGTCCATCATGCCGGGCATCGACGCGCGGGCGCCGGATCGCACCGAGACCAGCAGCAGTTTCGACGGGTCGCCGAAGCGGCGGCCAGTCAGGTGTCCGATGTGATCGAGCGCAACCGCGACATCGGCTTCCAATCCGGCCGGATAGCTGCGGCCATTGGCATAGTAGGCGTTGCAGACCTCCGTGGTGATGGTGAAGCCCGGCGGCACCGGCAGGCCCAGGCTGCACATCTCGGCCAGATTGGCGCCCTTGCCGCCCAGCAGATTCCTGTCGCCGGCACGGCCTTCCGCCGCACCATCGCCAAAGGTGAAAACCCATTTGGTCATGCATTGCTCTCCGGTTGCAGGAGATTGGAAAGGTTGGCGAAACGGATAGTTCCGCCGGTCCGACCCTGGAGCGATATGATGCTGCAGTGCGAAAGGCAAGGCGTCGGCGAAGCCGCCCGGCTCCTACAATCGATTAAGCAAAACCCCGGCCCGAGGATGCGTCAAAAAGACTTGCCATTCCCGGGCTTTTAAAGTAGAACATATGGGGAACAAACAGGTGAGTCATGAAACTGTCTGGAAAACTCGACTATCTGGAAATGCCTGCGACCGGCGGAACGCTGGACCGGCTCAAGGCCTTCTACAGCAATGCCTTTGCCTGGTCGTTCACCGACTATGGACCGACCTATTCGGCTTTTGCCGAAGGCCTGGACGGTGGCTTCCAGGCCGACGCCGAGGAAGCGCCCGCCAAGCCGCTACCCGTGCTTTACAGCAAGGATCTGGAAGATACGCTCGGTGCCGTCGAGAGTGCCGGCGGCATGATCGTCAAGCCGATCTTTTCACTCCCCGGCGGCCGGCGCTTCCACTTTGTCGATCCGGCCGGCAACGAGATGGCTGTGTGGTCCGAATAGCCGCCGCATGTCGGCCGGCGGCGCTGCTTTGCCTGACCAAATTTGATCGTTCTGACTGTCGCTCATAAGGATTGTGCTTTTCGGCTGCTCTGCTAATAACGCGCCGCACCAGCGACTCTGACGGCAATTGGGGCGTCGCCAAGTGGTAAGGCATCGGTTTTTGGTACCGACATTCCCAGGTTCGAATCCTGGCGCCCCAGCCAATCTGGATGCCCTGTGGATAATTTCATCTTGGTGGCATCGCTCGACGCAGCAGCCGGCAATACTGTTCCCACAGCGCCGCGCGTGCCGACAGCATCGCGTCCATCAGTTCGGTCGACAGCGGATCGTCCGCCACTAAGGGTCGCCGTGCCGAACTCGATCCAGCCACGCTGCCGGGCACGGGACAGCGCATCGACTGGATACAGCGCTGCGCCGCCCATGCTTTCGAAGAGGACGGCGTCCGGTCCATCCGCCTGGCCTACCTTGAGCAATGGCACTTTGCCGGTCGGCGAAAGCGCCAGAAACCAGTCGGGCTTGCCCGCAAGATCGACGTCGATCTTGTCGAACGACACGCCCTTTTCAAGAAGGACAATCGCCGTCCGTTGAACGAACGGGCAAAGCAGGTGGCTGATGAGCGTGAGGCTGGTGTCGGGCATGATGGTCTCTCGAAGTGCCGGCAAGGAACGGGCGATGTTGCGCTGGCGCTACAGCAACTGCCCGCCCGAAATGTCGAAGGTCGTGCCGTTCGCCCAACCCATATCCTCCGACAGGATAGCGGCGACCGCGCTGCCGATGTCGTCCGGCAGGCCGACGCGGCCCAGCGCGATGCCCTGCGCCACATAGGCATTGACATCCTCATTGTCGCGCACCGCACCACCGCCGAAGTCGGTGGCGATGGCGCCGGGCGCGATCGCATTGACCCGGATTCGGCGCGCGCCAAGCTCCACCGCCATAAATCGGGTCAGCACCTCGACCGCAGCCTTCATCGCCGCATAAAGGCTGTAGCCCGGCAGCGTGAAGCGCACGAAGCCGGACGAGACGTTCAGGATGCGCCCGCCGTCCTCGATCAGCGGCAGCAGCTTCTGGGTCAGGAAGACGGGGCCGCGCAGATGCGTGCCGACCAACGATTCGAATTGCTCTTCGGTCGCCTCGGCGAAGTTGGCGAAAAGACCGTTGCCGGCATTGTTGACCAGGAAATCGAAGCGTTCGCGACCGAAATCAGTCTTCAGGGTTTCGACCACCTTCCCGGCAAATGTCGGGAAACTCGTCGTATCGGTGACGTCGAGCGCCAGCATGGCGGCCGTGCCGCCCAGCGCCTCGATCTCCTGGCGCAGCGCGTCGGCTTCCGCCGCGCCGCTGCGGTAGGTGCCGACGATGTGGACACCGCGTCTGGCGAGATGCAGCGCCATGTTGCGGCCGAGGCCGCGGCCGGCGCCGGTGATAAGTGCGATTTGCTTGGTCATGGTCTGCCCTCATTGGATGGTCACGGTGCGAAGCGGCGCCGCCAAGGCACCCTCCCGATGTCCCAAAGGTAGGCGACGCCGGCTCGACGAACCCGCCCGATACGCTCAACATCTTGCCCGATTGTCTCAATCGCTTGCCTGGCGGACTGACGATGGTATGGTCTGACGATGACAGACCATCTCAAGCCGCATCTCGACATCGCGCTGCGCCACGCGCCATCAGGGATAACCATCACGCCGATCCCGCGGCTGGAGATCAGCGTGGGACAGGCGACCACCGGCAAGGCACCGTGCCTGTACCGCTCGATGATCTGCTTCATCCTGCAGGGTTCGAAGCATGTGGCGATCAACGACGATCTTTTAAGCTACGATCCCGCGCACTACCTCATCAGCGCCCTCGATCTGCCGCTGATCGGCCAGATACTGGATGCCGATGACGGCCAACCCTATGTCGCGGTGTCGCTGGTCCTGGACCCTGCCATTCTGGCCGATGTTGCGTCGACCATGCCGCAGGTGCGCGACATTGATCCCCAAGGGATCGGCATTGCGATCAATCCGATGACGGCGCCGCTGCGCGACACCTTGCTGCGCCTGCTGTCGTTGCTCGACACCCCGGCCGACATTCCCGTTCTTGCTCCCATGGCGGAACGTGAATTGCTCTATCGTCTCCTGCAAGGTCCGCAGGGTCGCCTGTTGCGTCAGATCGCGCGGCCCGAGGGTGCGCTGGGCCGTATCCGGCGAGCGGTGGGATGGATAAGGGACAATCAGAATACCCGTTTGCGCATAGAGGCGCTATGCGATGCAAGCGGCATGAGCCGCGCCAGCCTGCATCGCCATTTTCTGGCAATGACCGGTCTCAGCCCGCTCCAGTATCAGAAACAGCTTCGGTTGCAGGAAGCGCGGCAGTTGTTGCTCGCTGGCGACCATAGCGCATCCGATGTGGCCTTCGCGGTCGGCTACGAGAGCGCCTCGCAATTCAGCCGCGAATATCTCCGGCAGTTCGGCGCACCGCCAGCGCGCGACGTTCGTCAGATCAGGCAGGCGATCGGGGAGCCGGCGTTGGCCTAGCCGGCATGTTAGGCCGACTTGCCAAGAGCTTTCAGGCAAAATCCAATCTGCGCGCGCAAGCCCACTTCGGTATCCTCGCCGTGTTCGAGGCAGCGCTCGATCAGCACCGGATGGAGGAACGGCGTGAACGCGGTGTGGACGGCACGCGCCGCCGCAGCGGAATCTTCGACGTTGAATTCACCCGATTCGATGCCCTCGCGGATGACGATCCCTAAAGTCGTTACCATGTCCTCGATATACGCCTTGATGATCGCCCAGTTCTCCTGCATGGCGGCGACAATCAGGTCGTGCATGCGCTTTTCCTTGACCAGCGTCCTCTTCTTGTGGTGGTGAACGGCGGTCAGTAGCTGGCCGAGTTTCTCCCCGGCTGGCGCGTTCGTGCGTGCGATTGCGAGGGCGATGTCAGCTACCTCGTTCAAAGCTTGGCCGCAGATGGATTCTTTGATTGCGTCCCTCGAGGGGAAGAAACGGTAGACGTTCGCCGTGCTCATGCCGAGTTCGGAGGCGATATCGGCAACCGAAGTCTTATGGTAGCCGATGCGGCGAAAGTGCTCCTCCGCCACCTCCAGAATGCGCCGGCGCACCTCGTTTCGATCAGGTCGCTTTCGATCCGGGCGATCCATTGATGTCTCCAGTGCTGATGCCCCTCTTCGCGGCTCGCGTGGACAGTCATCGGCAGACGGCAAGATCGTGCAGCTGGCTTGCAAATTTCAGGCCAGCGGGCAAGAACTTGAACCGTCTTTTCCGACAACAGTGCGCTATTCGGCCGCCATCGCTGTTTGCAATTCCGGTTCTTCGGTCGAAGCCTGATGGGCCTCATCTGCAGTCGGCTTGATCCGGAACCACGCGGCATAAAGAGCGGGAAGGAAGAGCAGGATCAGCACCGTGCCGGCCGCCGTGCCGCCGATCAGTGTGTATGCCATCGATCCCCAGAACACGGAGTGCGTAAGGGGGATGAAAGCCAGCACGGCGGCGAGAGCGGTCAGGATGACGGGCCTCGTGCGTTGCACGGTGGCCTCAATGACGGCGTGATAGTCGTCAAGACCGGCAGCACGGTTCTCCTTGATCTGTTCCGTCAGGATCAGCGTATTGCGCATCAGGATGCCGGCCAGTCCTATGAGGCCCAGAATGGCGTTGAACCCGAAAGGCTGGTTGAAGGTGAGCAACATCGGCACGACGCCGACGAGGCCAAGCGGTGCCGTCAGCACGACCATGAACATCGTCGAGAAGGATCGTACCTGCAGCATGATGACGATCAGCATGGCGGCGATCATGGCCGGGAAGATCTTGCCCAAAGCAGTGTTGGCCTTGGTCGCCTCCTCAATTGATCCACCCATTTCGATGCGATAGCCGGCCGGAAGGGAAGCGATCAGCGGCTGCAGGGCCGTCATGATCTGCTTGGAGACCTCTGGAGGCTGCGTTGCCTCATTGATATCCGAGCGAATCGTGATGACCGGCAGACGATCGCGGCGCTTCAGGATCGGCTCTTCCAGGCGGACCTCCGAATGACCGATCTGGTCGAGGGGAATCTGGCGGCCGTCCCGGCTCATCAGCGAGAAATCCGCCAGACGCGACGGATCCAGCCGCTCAGCCCCAGCGCTGCGCGCCACGATCGGGACATTGCGAATGTCCTCGCGGACCTGTGTGACGGGAATGCCGGTGAGCAGGAACTGGAGCTGCTGGGCCACCTCCGCCGGCGACAGCCCGATGAGGTTCAGTCGATCCTGGTCAGGGATGAAGCGCAGTACGGGCGTGCGGTTGCCCCAGTCGCGATTGGCCTGCCGCACGTCCGCGACGCCTCGCATCGCATCAAGTGCTTTTTCGGAGATGGCATATAGTTGCGCGGGATCAGGTCCCATGACCCGGAACTCGACAGGGAACGGCGTGTAGGGTCCGAACACAAGCTGCGTGACGCGGACATTGGCCTCGGGCGCGAGCCCCTGCGATACCGCCTCCCGGAGCCGGTGCTTCAGCGCCTCGCGTGCCTCCGCGTCCGGTGTCAGCACGACGATCTTGGCAAAGGCAGGATCAGGCAGTTCCGGTGCCATCGCAAAGAAGAAGCGCGGAGCGCCCTGACCGACGTAACTCGTGACGATCCTGGCTTCGGGTTGGCCGTCCAGCCAGTGCTCCAGCTTCTCCACTGTGGCGGTCGTCGTCTCGATGCTGGTGCCTTCCGGCAGACGAACCTCGACCAGCACTTCGGGGCGGTCGGATGTCGGGAAGAACTGCTGTTTCAGGCTGCCCATACCGACAACCGAAAGCGCGAAAACGATGGCGACGACACCGCAGGTCACGAACTTGTGGCGCACGGCAAAGATGATGAGCCGCCGCAGGCGCCGATAGTTCGGTGTGTCGTATATGGCGTGAACGCCGCCTTCGATCGGCTGGATCGCGGGCAGCATCTTGACGCCAAGGTAGGGCGTGAAGACCACCGCGACGATCCAGGAGACAATGAGGGCAAACCCCACGACCCAGAAGATGTTGCCGGCGTACTCGCCGGCCGTCGAGCGTGCGAAGCCCACGGGCAGGAACCCAGCGATCGTCACGAGCGTTCCCGACAGCATCGGCGCCGCGGTATGGCTCCAGGCATAGGCCGCCGCCTTGATGCGATCCATGCCCTCTTCCATCTTCACCACCATCACCTCGATGGCGATGATGGCGTCGTCCACGAGAAGGCCGAGCGCCAGGATGAGGGCGCCGAGCGTGATACGATCGAAGAACCGGCCGGTCTCCAGCATGATGAGGAACACGGCGGCAAGCGTCAGCGGGACGGCGGCCGCCACGACGATGCCGACGCGCCAGCCCATGCTGAGCAGGCTGATCAGCAGCACGACGCCGAGCGCCATTGCGAACTTCAACATGAATTCGTCGACCGCCGAGGTGATGTTGACGGCCTGGTCGGACACCTTGTCGAGCGTTATCCCAAGCGGCAATGTCCGTGCGATGGCCGCCGTCCTGTCCTCCAGCGCCTTGCCGAGCGCGCGACCGTCCCAACCCTCCTGCATAACGGCCGCGAGCATGATGGTGGGCTCGCCCTGGCGTCGGATGAGATAGGTGGGAGGGTCCTCGTAGCCGCGGCGGACCTCGGCAACGTCGGAAAGCTTCAGCGTCCGCCCCCCGGTAACGATCGGCGTGTCGGCGATAGCCTGGACACCGTCATAGGCGCCGTTGAGCCTGATGAAGACCTGCGGCCCCTGAGTATCGATCGAGCCCGCCGGCGTGACGGTGTTCTGCCTTTGCAAGGCCGCAACGATATCTTGTGCGGACACGCCGAGGGTTGCCAGCTTGGCATAGGAGAACTCGACGAATATCTGCTCCGGACGTTCGCCGAGTATGTTGATCTTCTTGACGCCGGGCACGTGCAGAAGATCCTGGCGAATGGTCTCAGCCTGCCTGGCCAGTTCACGCATCGGCATGCCTTTGGCCTTCAGCGCATAAAGTGCGAAACTCACATCCGAATATTCGTCGTTGACGAAGGGGCCGTAGACGCCGGGCGGCAGGTTGCGGGCTTCATCCCCGAGCTTCTTGCGGGCCTGGTAAAATTCTTCCTGCACGGCGGATGGCGGCGTGCTGTCCTTCAGCGTGACCGTCATATAGGCGTATCCCGGCCGCGTGGTCGTCTCGACCCGATCGTACCAGGTGAGCTCCTGAAGCCGCTTCTCCAACGGCTCGGCGACAAGGTCCTGCATCTCGCGGGCCGTCGCGCCCGGCCATGCCGTTGTGACCGTCAGGGTCTTGATGGTGAAGTTGGGATCCTCCGCCCGCCCGAGCATGAGGAAGGCGTATGCGCCGGCAGCCACCAGCAAGAGGATGAAGAACAGGGTGACGGCGCGTTCGCGAACGGCGATCGCGGAAAGATTGAGGTTCATCGTCAGTTGCTCCCGCTTTCGGAAGCAGTCCTGACGCGGGCCCCCTCCTGCAGGAGATGAGCGCCGAGCGAGACAATGGGAACGTTGGAGTTCAATCCGGAGATCACAGCGGTTTCGCTGGTTACACGAACAAGCTGGACGGGCTGAAAGTGTACGGTTGAGGTGGCGCTGTCCAACACCCAAACGCCGGTCTTGCGGCCGTCATCAAGCACGGCCCCCAGTGGCACCTGGACCTCTGGCTGTTTCACCTGGCTTGCGAGCCGAATGGTTACCGTCGCGCCAAGCGGTGCCGCGGCAGCCTCGCCGTCGAGCACATAGCGGGCCTCATACGTGCGGGTCTGGGCATCGGCGGAGTCCGACAACTGTCGGAGATGCGCTGAGTAACGACGCTCGTCGCCACCATACACGCTGGCCTCGGCCGCCGAGCCGATCGCCGGCCGAATGGTTTCGGGGAGCGCGACAATTGCTTCGCGCGGGCCTGCCTTGGCGGTCCGGATCACTGGCTGGCCGGCTGCGACGACCTGCCCCGGCTCGCCAAGCGTTTCAACCACCGTCCCATCCGCGTCCGCCAACAGGACTGCATAGGCCGCCTCGTTCTCGGCGACCCGTGCGTCGGCTTCGGCGGCGGCGAGTTGCGCTTGGGCTGTTTCCATCGCAGCCTTAGCCTGCTCGTAGCGCTGCGGTGTAATCCACCCACTGCCAAGCAAACTGGCGTATCGCCGTTCATCCGGCTGTGTCTGAGCGACTGTCGCGCGCGCTGCCGCGACGGCATTGCGTTTCGCCGAAAGCGCAAGGCGCAGATCGGTATCGTCAATCCGCATCAGCGGCTGACCGGCTTTAACTTCCTGACCGACATCCACCAACCGTTCCACGATCTTGCCTGGAACCCGGAAGCCGAGATTGCTCTGCACCCTCGCCGCGATGATGCCGGTGAAGCCACGTTCCGACCCGGTGACCGGCGCTGCCGACACAAGCCTGACGAATGGTGCTTCCTGCCTTGGATCGGTCACCAAAGAGGCTTCCTGCGCGGGAGTGGCAAGCGTGACGAATGCCGCCGCCCATGACATCGCCGTCAGGGTCGATCCCAATACGAAAACGGTTCTCTTTTTCACGCTCGTCGCCTCATCTCGAAATAGATTGCATTCGACCTCTATACCGATTATAGATTACGAACGCAATCAAAAAGGAGAGCGATGATGCGAGTGAGCCGAATTCAAGCCGCGGAAAACCGCGAGACCGTCATCAATGTGGCAAGCCGGCTTTTTCGCGAGCGCGGTTTTGACGGCATCGGCCTCAAGGATTTGATGAAGGGTGCCGGGCTGACGCAGGGCGCCTTTTACAAGCAATTCGCGTCAAAGGAGGACTTGGCAGCCCAGGCGTCCAGGCGGGCGATGGAGAGCGCCACCCACAGGTGGTCGGCCGCAACCGCGGCAAACCCTGAGAATCCGCTCGACGCAGTGATCTCATTCTATCTCAGTATGGACCATCGCGGAGAAAAGACGGACGGCTGCCCGGTCGTTGCGCTCGGCTCGGATGCTGCCAGACAGGGCGCCGAGGTGAAGGCGTCATTCGAGGCCGGAATCAGGGAATACCTCGAGATGCTCGGCCCTTGGGTTGGCGAGGCCGACGACGAAAAACCCGGCGATAAGGCCATGGCCATTCTCTCGACAATGGTCGGTGCCGTGCTCCTCTCGCGGGTCGTCAACGACCCCGACCTCGCGCAGGCCTTTCTGAATGCGGCAACCGATCAGGTTCGCGAAGCAGTCGCCGCTTGAACGGCGGCGGCAGCGCTGCCCGCGCACCCAAGTGACAGGAGAATCGATGCGACGGATTGTTGTTACAGGCATAGGGGCGGTCACGCCCCTTGCCGCCAATGTCGAAGCGTCATGGTCGCGGCTGCTGGCCGGTCGCTCGGGCATCCGTAGGCTTTCGGACGACGTCGTGGGAGACCTGCCGGCGAAGATCGGCGGCGTGGTTCCCTCCGTGGAAGAAGACCCCGACGCCGGCTTCGATCCTGACGGCATCCTGTCCGCGAAGGACCAGCGCAAGGTAGATCGATTCATTTTCTTTGCGCTGGCAGCGGCGGAAGAGGCCCTTGCGCAGGCGAAATGGAAGCCTGCCTTGGAAGCGGATCGCCTGCGCACAGCAACGGTCATCGCTTCAGGGATCGGCGGCTTCCCCGCCATCACCGAGGCGGTGCGCACAGTCGACCTGCGTGGCGCCCGCCGCCTGTCGCCCTTTACGGTGCCCTCCTTCCTGGTGAACCTAGCAGCGGGCCACATCTCAATCCGTCATGGCTTCAAAGGTCCACTCGGCGCACCGGTGACGGCGTGCGCGGCCGGCATCCAGGCGATCGGCGATGCGGCCCGTCTTATCCGCGCGAACGAAGCTGATATCGCCGTTTGCGGAGGCACGGAAGCGTGCATGAACATCGTCAGTCTTGGTGGGTTTGCTGCCGCACGCTCTCTTTCGACCTCCTTTAATCACCGTCCTGATCAAGCCTCTCGTCCGTTCGACGTATCGCGGGACGGCTTCGTCATGGGTGAAGGGGCCGGTGTCCTGGTCATCGAGGAATTGAGCCATGCGCTTGCGCGCGGTGCGAAACCGCTCGCCGAGGTCGTCGGATACGGCACGACGGCGGATGCGCATCATGTCACCTCCGGTCCCGAGGATGGCGATGGCGCGCGCCGGGCCATGGAGATCGCGATTGCGCAAGCCGGTATTTCATCGCGCGAGGTTCGTCATCTCAATGCGCATGCGACCTCCACGCCGGTGGGCGATCTGGGTGAGATCGAAGCGATCAAGAGCGTATTCGGGCGCGATTTCGCGATAGCAGTCAGCGCAACGAAATCGGCGACCGGACATCTGCTGGGCGCGGCCGGCGGGCTTGGTGCCATCTTCTCGATCCTGGCGATCAGGGACCAGGTGGCACCGCCGACACTCAATTTGAGCGCGCCCGATCCGGCCGCCGACGGCATAGATTTCGTCGCGAACGAGGCCCGGCCAATGGAGATGGACTACGCGATCTGCAATGGCTTCGGCTTTGGCGGTGTGAACGCCAGCGCCTTGTTCAGGCGCTGGACGGGATGATCCGACCGGCGCGAGCACCGGAGCGACCGGTGATTGAAAACTTCACCGCTGACCGCTTGGCAATCCGGCCGCTTGCGATCGCGGCCCTATTCCCTGCCGGAAACGGAAGTTTCCGGGATTCGTATGTTCCGCGCATGCCCGGCAAGGCTGATGGGCGTGCATCTTATGGAGATTCGCGATGACTGCCCTCCCCAACATCATTGAGCTGAAGCCAAGGATCACCGTGATCGGCGTGGGCGGAGGCGGCGGAAACGCCGTCAACAACATGATCCTCCAGAATCTCGAGGGCGCGGAATTCGTCGTTGCGAACACCGATGCCCAGGCGCTTGCCATGTCGAAGGCATCGCGCCTGATCCAGTTGGGCGCCAACACGACAGCGGGATTGGGAGCCGGCTCCCTCCCCGAAGTCGGCCAGGCGGCCGCTGAGGAATCGATCGATGAGATCATGGACCATCTTGCCGGCACCCATATGTGTTTCGTGACGGCGGGCATGGGAGGCGGAACTGGAACCGGGGCGGCACCCGTCATTGCCCATGCCGCACGTCGGGCCGGCATTCTCACCGTGGGCGTCGTCACCAAGCCGTTCGTCTTCGAGGGCGGGCACCGGATGCGGGCGGCGGAACAAGGTATCGAGCGCCTCCGCGAGTGCGCGGACACGGTTATCGTCATCCCGAACCAGAACCTTTTCCGGGTCGCCGATGCGAAGACGACCTTCGCGGACGCCTTCGCCATGGCGGATCGCATTCTCTATGCGGGAGTAGGCTGCGTCACCGACGTGATCGTGAAGGAAGGGTTGATCAATCTCGACTTCGCCGACGTGAGAGCTGTGATGCGCGATATGGGGCGCGCCGTGATGGGCACCGGCGAGGCGACCGGACTGAACCGCGCAAAGATCGCCGCGGAAGCCGCGATCGCAAATCCGCTTCTCGATGAAGCGTCGATGCGAGGTGCAAGAGGCGTCCTTGTCTCGATTTCCGGCGGACCGGATATGACGCTGTTCGAAGTGGACGAGGCGGCGACCCGCATCCGTGAGGAAGTCGACGCGGACGCCGACATCATCGTCGGCGCCACATTCGACGACGCACTCCAAGGAAAGTTCAGGGTGTCCGTCGTTGCGACCGGGCTCCGGCAGACGGCAGAGGTGATCGAATTCGGGCGGAAGTTCGCATGAAGGCGACATTAGACGCCATCGTACCGGCTCGCCACGGCTCGCACTTTCATCGACGCCGACAAAAGTTGAGCGAAGATCGCCCAGGGCCCATTCGAGAAACCCTCCAATAAAATAAAAGAGAGAGATAAATGCTAACCTCCTCGTCCATAATCGAACCAAGCCTCTTGCAAATATCGGACACGCTCAGTCTGCGTTATGAAAAGACCGGCAATGGGCCGCCATTGGTCCTTATGCATACGATCCGCACACAGCTCGAGTACTTTCGCGATTTGGCGCCCCTGCTCACCGAGTCGTATACGGTGTATGCCATCGATCTGCCTGGACACGGCCATTCGCCGATCGACCGGCTCGCGCGCTTCGATGAGCCGTATTTCAGGCAAGGCGTCATCGGCTTCATCGAGAAGCTGAACCTCACCGGCGTCACGCTTGTGGGCGAATCGATCGGGGGTGCATTGGCTCTCACGGTCGCGGCCGCAATTCCGCAGCGGGTCGAGCGCGTCTTCGCCAGCAATCCTTACGACTACGAAACCCGTTACGGAGATGGGCTCCGACGTGGCAACTGGTTCGCGAATTTCATCATCGGAAGTTTGCAAGTCCCAGTTCTGGGCCCGTTCAATGCGTGGATGGAAAACAAGATGGTGCTCGGGAAAATAATGGGCGGCGGATATCACGATCCGCGTAAACTTCCTTCCGACCTTCTCACCGAGTTCGGCCGGGTGGCCAACCGCCCTGGATACAGGCGCGTCGCGCGCAAGGTGCTGGCAGGGTGGCGATCCTGGAGCAAGGCGCGGGACCAGTATCGGCTCGTCTCAGCGCCCGTGACGCTGATCTATGGCGACAGCGACTGGTCGCGCCCGAACGAAAGGGAGCGAACCCGGGCACTGCTCCCTGACGCGCGACTGTTTACGCTCAAGAATACTGGACACTTTTCAGCGGTGGAGAATCCATCGGAACTGGCGGGCATCATACTGGGGACCAGCGCCCTTTGAGCCGTTCAGCCGAGTGGTCTTGCCCTTGGACATAGGGTCCGCTCCGTGTCGCCATTCGCAGTCTCTACCTCATCTGGCTCATGAGGGGTTGACCAGTCTCATGCCATCCCCTATATAGTTGAGTATCTACTCACTCAATATCGCTAGACGGAAATATGGCGCGTCCCCTCAGTGAAGAAAAGCGACAGGCACTGCTCGATGCAGCGGCCGAGTTCGTGGCCTGCCTGGGCACAGGCGCGTCCACGGCCAAGATCGCAAAGGCGGCTGGCGTTTCCGAGGGGACGCTGTTCACTTACTTTCCAACCAAGGACGATCTGCTCAACCAGCTCTTTCTCGAGATCGAGGCCAACTTCACAGAGACGATGCTGGCCCCATATCCGGCGGACTCCTCCGCCAAAGACCGACTATTCGCGTTTTGGAACCGCCTGATCGACTGGGGACTGGCTCACGCTACAGCGCGCAAGGCCCTTCGCCAGTTGAAGGTGTCGGATCGCGTGACAGCGGAAAGCCGGAACCGGTGCCACGCCATGCTGCGGGATGCGCGGACGATGGTGGAGGAGTGTCTCGCCGGCCATGCCGCGCCTGACAGGATCGCCTTCTACATCGATACCATTCTCTTCGACTTGGCCGACATCAGCATCAACGCGGTCACGGCCAGACCCCAGGAAAGTGACGCCATCCGGCAGGCCGGGTTCGACCTGTTCTGGAAGGGGTCCGCCGCCTGAGTTTTAACTGATAAATGAGCATGTAGGCACTCACACATAAGGATCGAAAATGTCGAATAGTAAGGGTTTTACCGAAGCCGACGTCCCCAAACAGACGGGAAAAAGCTTCATCGTCACAGGCGCCAACGCCGGCGTCGGGTTCGAAATCGCGCGGGTGCTTGCCGCCAGTGGCGCGCGCGTCCTGCTTGGCTGCCGCGAGCAAACCAGGGCGCTGGATGCCATCGCGCGGATCAAGCGGATCACGCCGAACGCCGATCTCGTCTGGTTGCCGCTCGACCTCGGTGACCTCGACAGCGTTCGCACCGCAGCCGAGATCGCCGCGAAGGAGCCACGGATCGATGCGCTCATCAACAATGCCGGGATCATGAACCCGCCGCTGACGCGCACGAAGCAGGGGTTCGAATCGCAGTTCGGCGTCAATCATCTCGGCGTGTTCGCGCTCACCTCGCTGCTTCTGCCTAAACTGGCGGAGACCCTGGGAGCGCGGGTGGTCGTGACCTCCAGCGTCGCGCATCTGAAGGCCAAGATCGACTGGGACGACCTCAACGCCGACAAGAGCTACATCAAGAACGATCGCTACGGCGCCAGCAAGCTGGCGAGCGCGCTGTTCTTCTTCGAACTGGATCGCCGCCTGCGCGCGGCGAAGTCGCCCGTCACTGCAATCGGCGTTCACCCTGGCATCGCCAGCACAAGTCTTGGCCGTCACATGGGAGTTGTCCAGATCGCAGGCCCAATCGTCGGCCTGTTGCTCAACAGCGCCGACAAGGGCGCGTGGCCGGCACTTCTGGGTGCGACCGGCAAGGTGAAGCCCGGAGGCTATTACGGTCCCACCGGCTTTGGCGGAATCCGCGGTGTAGCCGGCGAGGCAAAGCGCGCGCCGCATGCGGAAGATCCCGCGCTCGCAAAGCGGCTCTGGGACGCCTCCATCGCCATGACCGGCATCGATCCAGGCTTGCGGACCACACCCAGTTCGCCGTCGCCAGCTGCGGCATCGAGCATATCGACAACATCATGCGCCCATTGAATGCCGCCAGATTTGACGCTATATTACGTCATAATATGCGTCGATAGGAAGCAGCTGATGGGCTTAATTCAATATTCCGACAACGGGTTTTTCGTGCCGCGCAAGATCGCGGAGGCTCTGCGAACGACCAGCGAGGAAGTTGCGAAGACTGCCGGGCTTGGCAAGGACGCCGTCCAGCGCAAGGACCGCGTTCGGTCGGACAAAACCCAGCGCCGGCTGCGCGAAATGGTGGAGATCGTAAATAAGGTCGAGCCGCGCCTCGGCTCGGCTCTCATGGCCTATGCATGGTATCGATCCGAACCGTTGCCCGGCTTCTCCGGGCAGACGGCCATGCAACTGGTCCGTAGCGGTCGGGCTGACGAGGTGCTCGACTATATCGACGCCGTCGATGCCGGCATCCACGCCTGACCCGGTGAATGCAGTATCGAGGCAAGCTCTATCGGGCGCTAAACCCCATTTACGCGCGCGCGCCGCTTTCGGGTCGCGGTGCTGAGCTTTACGGCGGTCGGTTTAATCCGAAGGGTACTCCCGCACTCTATACATCTCTGTCCGTGCTGACCGCGCTGCGGGAAGCAAATCAGGTCGGCAATTTGCAGCCGACCACGCTAGTCTCCTACGACGCAGACATCGAGCAGATATTCGACAGCCGGGACGAACAGGTGCTTCTGGCCGAGAGTGTTGATGCCGGCGCGCTTGCTGATCGCTCCTGGCGCGACCAGATGAAGGCGACCGGTGAGGCAGTGACGCAGGCATTTGCCCGAAGACTGATCGGCCTTGGCTATCACGGATTGCTCGTCAGGAGTTTTGCGCTGGGCGCGACCGCGGACGATGTCAATCTCGTGCTCTGGACGTGGGGAGATGCCCCGCCCTCTCGCCTGACTCTTATCGACGATGAGGGTCGACTGTCGCGGTGAGCTGGTACGGCGGCCCGGAAGATCGGTCTCCTCGGCGGCATTCTCACCTGTGCAGTGGAGCTCGGGATCATCGAGCGGCACCCAGTGCATGGCGTTCGCACCGAAGGACAGCGTCAACGCCCGCCGTCTCAGCGAACAGGAGTATCGCACGCTCGGCGACATTCCGAGGCGGTCGACGACGGACAAGGCTTGCGGAAAGAACGAACTCCTGCCGTTGTCGGTACAAGAATTAGTCTGAACGGCTTTCGAAAATCCGGCCGAAGATATGCCTGAGAGTTACGCCAATGTTGGCGTTCAGCCTAATGTACACCTCGCTCCGCTACGGACACGCCGTCCATGACTCTATCACTCGGATGCAGCACCACGCGATCGCCTGCGACAATGCCTGACAGAACCTCCGCTGTCCGGTTGTTTCGCTGACCGATCTTAATGATGGTCGCCCTTGCACGGCCGTCCCTGACCGCGAACACCGCCCAGTCATCCCCCAGTCGGAACAGGGCGCCCACCGGCACGGTCAGGACGCCATCGGCTTTCCAAATCGTGACATGCGCGATCACCCGATAATCATGTCCTAGCGCCGACCATTTCGCGGGAGGGTCGGTGAAGTCGATGGTCGTGCGGACGCGTTGTTCCTCGATGCCAAGTGCGGAAACCTTGGTGAACCCGGCTGGATCGACTCGTTCGACGCGACCCTGGACCGCCGGCCCACCCCAGTTGTCTATCCAGACGGGTGCGCCAGGCTTGATCCGGACCGCATCGGTCGACAGCAGGTCCGCGACGATTTCGAGATCGAGTGGATCGCCGATTTCGATCAGGGGTGCACCAGCCTGGACGGCTCCTTCGCTCTCCTGGATGATGTTCAGCACGCTGCCGGTTACGGGAGCGCGCAACTGTATGCAGCAGGCCGGATCCGGCTCTGGCGCGGCGTCGGACTGTTCACCAAGCCGGGCTGCAACGCTGTCACGCTCGTTGCGGCGAACCTCCAGTTGAGCCTTCGCACTGGCCAGCGCTGCGTCATTGGTTTCGACGTCGAACTTGGCTCCGTCGAGGGCCTTGATAGAGATTGCCTCGGTGCGCGCAAGCGCTTCGGCCCGCCCGAGCTCCGTTCGCGAAAATACAAGTCCGGCCTTGATCCGGGCTATTTCGGCAGCTGCAAGGTTTATCGCGGCATCGGCCGCAGCCAGCGCCGCCCGCAGTTCTTCATGCGTGCGTGCATCGTGAAAGCTCGGCAACGTCGGTTGCATCACCGCCATGACCGTTTCGTCCTTGGTGACGTGGTCTCCGATGTGGCGGGGTGGAGAGATCCGTAGGACCTTGCCGGTGATCGGGGCTGACACTGTATAGACGTGACGTACGCGCGTTTTCGCTTCGTCGTCGATCGTGACTTCCATGGGACCTTTCGTCAGCGTTGCCAGATCCACTGCAATCGGCCGCGGCCATGCGAACCAGACGGCGCCGGCGCCCAAGATGGTCAACGCTGCAATGCCCAACGTTCGCTTCATCCAGATCGTGTGCATGGTTCAATCCCGTGTTTTGAGAACGCTGACAAGGTCCAGCTCGTTGAGCCTTCGGCGAACGACGAGCGCGGAAAGCACGGCCGCGGCGATCACGATCGCGCTGGCGAAGACGTAGGTGGACTGCTCAACGATCAGGCGTACCCGCATCAGCTCGCCGGCCAGGTTCTTCTGCATGATCCAGGCAAGACCATAGCCAATGAGCCATCCAGGCGGCTGCGCGATCAATGTGAGCAGGGCGAGTTCCAACAGGAGGATGCGCAACACTTCACCCCGGGTGAAGCCAAGGACGCGCAAGCTGGCCAACTCCCGCGCCCGTTCGGAAAGCGAGATACGTGCGCTGTTGTAGACGACACCGAACGCGATGACGGCAGCCAGCCCGGTGTAGATGCTGGCCATTGTCGTGATCAGAAGGGCAACCAGCTTGCGGAAATTCGCAAGCGACACACGCTGCAGAGCCAGGCCGCCGACAATCGGCAGGTTCTTGATGGCGGCATAGAACGTTTCCCGGCTGTTCTGGTCGAGGCTGACATTGATGCTGTTCACCGACGGCGCTTCGCGCATCAGGCGCGCGAGCGTCTCTGAATCCATCATCCCGCGGATGCCGAAGTAATCTTCGACCATGGCTGCCACAGGAACGACAACGGTCCGCCGCGTTCCTTCGAGCAAGTCGACCTCGACGGAATCGCCGACCCTCACCCCGAGAATTCTAGCAAGCATGCTCGAGATCGCCAGGCCCGCTTCCGGCAGGACGACCGGCCGCAGGTCGACATCAATGATGCGGTTGAGCTCGGCGTCACGCGGCCTGCCACTGATCATGATCCGTCGCTCGATGTTTCCGTTCCTGATGCGGACAGGCACCTCGCGGTAAGGCTCGGCGGCGAGAACGCCCGGAAGCCGCGCGATCTGCAGGACGACGTTCAGCGGGCGTTTTTCCACGAAGCTCACGGTGGCGTCCTGGCGGTCGGCCAGGAAATACGTCACATCGATCAACTCCTCCATCGCATCGCCGGTGAAAAGTGAAACAATCAGGATGGCTGTCGCCAATGCAATTCCAAGCGTCGTGAACAATGACCTGACTGGATGGCGAGTGATGTTGCGCAACATCATCGTGGTCGGTTGCGACATGAACCTGTCGACGCCGGAGCTCGCCGGCAGGAGTCGCCGATAGCGCGGAGGCGCCGGCGCCTGCATCGCTACGGCAGGCGCCAATCGCACGACCTCGCGAAGCGCGCGCACCGCCCCGATGATCGCCGCTACGAGGCTGAGCGCGGCGGCAATGACGTAAAGGTCCGGGCTCTTGGTGAAGACGAGGAACGGAAAATGGAAAAAGTCGCCGAACAGACTGGTGATGCGCATCCCCAGCCAAGTGCCCGCCGCACTGCCCATCACAATGCCGATCATCACGATAACGACGACGAATTTGAGGTAGTGCATGACGATGCCGGCATTGTTGTATCCCAGCGCCTTCATCAGCCCGATCTGCTCGCGCTCCAGCACAACGAGCCGGCTGAGGGTGAGATTGACCAGAAATGACGACACCAGAAGGAAGATCGGTGGCAGCGTCCGGCTCATATTGTTGAGCATATCGAGTTCGTGGTTCAGCCAGGCGTGCGAAGTCTGGTCCTTCCGGCCATAGGCCGCTCGGCCACCATAGCGCTCGAGCATCGCGTCGAGGCGCATCATGACCTCGCTCTCGGATGCGCCCCGCAGTAACTTCAACGAAACCGAGGAGAACGCATCATCGAGGTCATAGGCGCTGGCGAGCGCTTTTTCCGACATCCAGATGAGGCCGAAGCGGCGGTCGTCCGGCATGATGTCGCCTGGCCCGACCGCGTAGATAAACTCGGGAGACAGCGCGATCCCGACAATCGTCAATTCGCGCTTTCGGCCGTTCAATATTGCCGAGAAGCGGGCCCCGGGCTGAAAGCCATGGGACAAGGCAAAGCCTTCGTTGACGACCACCTCTTCGGCTCGTCCAGGCTCCGGCATGCGACCAACACGCATGTAGAGCAGGTTGAGCGAAGCCTCACCGATCTCCGGCAGGGAGATGACTTCACCCGTGGCCGGCTCCAGATAGTCTGGTATGTCAAGCAGCACGAGCTTGGCTATCCGCGCGTCGACCGAAGCAACCCCGGGAATCTCGGCAATCTGGTCGACAAGCGTCCTTGGCGCGCGGCTCACCGTGGCAAAGACGTCAGCAAACCGGTAGCGTTCGTAGTATGCGGTGCGCGTCTCGTCGAGAGAACGGTAGGAGCCGACCGCGAGAATGAGCGTCGCCACGCCTCCGGCAATGACGAGCGCAATCGCCAGCGCCTGCGCCCAGAGCCGGCCGAAATCGCGAAGAAGCTTGATGTCCAGCGCGCGCATCCGGATCACCAGACAAGCTCGGCGGCAGTCCGGCGCACCTCGTTCTTGGCAATTCTGGAGATTTGGCCATCGGCAAAAAACAGCACACGGTCGGCGACATCCTGGATGCTGGCGTTATGCGTGATGATAAGTGTCGTGGTGCCAAGCTGCGCATTGATGCTGAGCAATGCCTCGATCACCCGGATGCCCGTTTTGGAATCCAGCGCGCCGGTCGGCTCGTCGCAGAGCAAGACATCGGGACGCTTGGCGATGGCGCGGGCAATGGCCACCCGCTGCTGCTCGCCACCCGAGAGCTGAGCCGGGAAATGGTGCATCCTCGGTTCAAGTCCAACCAGCGCCAGGGCCTCGTCCGGGCGCATCGGATGATCGGAAATCTCCGTGACCAGGGCGACGTTCTCATAAGCCGTCAGGCTGGGGATCAGATTGTAGAACTGAAAAACAAACCCAATGTGCTGCCGTCGATAGGCAGTCAGCCCCCGATCGTCGAGGTTGGTTAGCTCCTGGTCCCTGAAGAACAACTGTCCGCTCGTGGCATGGTCAAGCCCGCCCATGATATTGAGCAGGGTCGATTTCCCGCTGCCCGACGGGCCAAGCAGGACGACCATCTCTCCCGCCGAAATCTCTAGGTCCAGCTTACGCAACGCAAACACCTGCGTCTCACCCGAGGTGTAGGTTTTGGTCAGCGCTCTTGCGGTGAAGACGGTGTCAGCCATGGCTGCTGGGAATCGGATGTTCGAGGCATTTGTCGCGTCGGCGCTAAGATGAATCCGCGATGTCGCGTGCCACAGTCACCCGTCGAGGTGCGCGCGACATTGATCCAAATCAAAACAGGGATTCGAAGGCCGTGACGTGTGTCGGCACCCCAATCGAAAAGTATTGGAAGTGACGGTTCAAGTCGCCCAAACACGTTGATTCTGGGCCGGTATTGATTTGCCTCAAAAAAGAAAGGGGGCGTCTACGCTACGATATCACGAATTGGCGCTCGGCGCCCGTTCACTCGAACTAAGCTGGGATGAAGGCGGATGAAAGCAAAGGATGTAATGACTGCAAAGGTTGTTACCGTGTCGCCTGACCACAGCATAAGACACGCAGCACGGATCATGCTGGATCATCGCATCAGCGGCATGCCGGTCCTCGACGACGACAGCCGCCTGGTTGGGATTGTGAGCGAAGGCGATTTCCTGCTCAGGTCGGAACTCGGTACCGCGGCGATCTCGCCAAGCGAGGCGCGTGGCTATGTGAAGAGCCACAGCTGGAAAGTGGCGGATCTGATGACTCCGGATGTCGTCGCGGCCGACGAGGAAACCCCGATAGAGCGAATTGTCGCGCTGATGCGGGAGCACGGCATCAAGCGCATTCCGGTCATGAGGGGGCGGCGCCTGGTCGGCGTTGTCAGCCGTGCCGATCTTTTGCGCGTCGTCATTGCGGCGAAATTCCACGATGATACCGCGGCAGGTGACGATGCGATCCGGCGCAGCATTCTTACGCGGTTGCAAAAGGACGCAGGCTTCAAAGGAGACGCCATAACCATTACGGTCAGCGATGGTCTGGTGCATTTTTCGGGAATGGTCTCATCGCAGAATGAACGGGACGCTGTCCGCGTGGTTGCCGAAGGCGTCAGGGGCGTCAAAGGTGTGTTCGACCACCTGTATCTGGCCCATCTTTGAACAGCGGTCCGGGAGGGCGTACAGCGATGCGATCGCATCCTCCCGAAACCGATCATCCGGTGAACACCTCTGCCATGCAAGACGATCTGGCGATATTGCAGCGGGAGACATTCGACTATTTTATCCATGAAGCAAATCCCGCCAACGGTCTCGTTCTGGACAAGACTGAAGCGAATTGGCCCGCAAGCATCGCGGCCACCGGCCTTGCGCTGGCGTCCTATCCAGTGGGAGTCGAGCGCGGATACATGAGTCGAAGCGCGGCAGCGGGACGCAGTTTGGCAACGCTGCGCTTCTTCTGGAACAGTCCACAAGGGCCTGAGCCAGACGCTACGGGATATCGTGGCTTCTACTATCACTTCCTAGACATGCAAACTGGCCGGCGGGCCTGGCAATGCGAGCTGTCGACGATCGACAGCACATTCCTGCTGGCGGGCGCGCTGGCTGCAGGGCAGTATTTCGATGCCGACACCGAGGCCGAAGCCGAGATCCGCACGTTGGCAGAGGCGCTCTATCACCGAGCCGACTGGCGCTGGGCGCAGGATGGGGGAGAGACCGTCACCCATGGTTGGACACCCGAGCACGGATTCCTGAAGTATCGCTGGGAAGGTTATGACGAAGCGCTCCTGCTCTATGTCCTGGGGCTAGGTTCGCCGACACACCCCTTGCCCTGGAGCAGCTACACGGCCTGGACCTCGACCTTCAGATGGGAGCACTGTTACGGCTACGACTATCTCTATGCGGGACCGCTGTTCATCCATCAGCTCTCGCACGTATGGATCGATCTTCGGGGCTTGCAGGATGCTTTCATGCGCAGCAAGGGAAGCGACTATTTCGAGAACAGCCGACGCGCCACCTTCGTCCATCAACGTTACGCAGTCGAAAATCCGCGTGGATTCGAGGGTTATGGCGAACACTGCTGGGGCATCACCGCAAGCGAGGGTCCTGGCCCTTCCACGCTCAAGCTGAACGGCATCGAACGCAGGTTCGAGGGCTATGTCGGGCGGGGGGTCCCGTATGGTCCCGACGATGGCACGCTCGCTCCGTGGTCCGTCGCCGCCTCCTTGCCGTTTGCTCCCGAAATCGTCCGACCGGCGATCAGCTTCTGCATCCACCAGGCCAAGCTCAAGGCCGCCAATGCCTATGGTTTCAAGGCGGCCTTCAATCCCACGCATCCGGGAACATCCGGAAACGCCTTTGGATGGTGGGTTTCGCCTTGGCATTTCGGCCTCAACGAAGGTCCCGTCGTGCTCATGATCGAGAACGAATGCAGCGGGCTCCTGTGGCGATTGATGCGCTCGTGCCGGTATATCCGCAGCGGCCTGCAGCGGGCGGGATTTGAAGGCGGCTGGCTGAAAGAATTTGGTCCGGAGCCTACGCCGGATGCTTGAGCGGCCCCGAAGGGGAGGAGCATATTTGGTGGGAGACTGCCCGCTAGGGAGCACTCCTTCCGGGAACGACCAAAGGGTCGGCCCGCTCTGGCACCGGCGGTAGCCGCAGCCTCTGGCTTGCGATTGCGGCGAGACCCATGGCTGCGGCAGCGACGAGGAAGGCGGCGCCTTCCAGATCGTGGTAACTGAACAGCAGGCCGGCGGCCGCGGAGCCCACTGACAGCCCGAGGCTGACAGCTGCCGACTGGATGCCGAGTTCCATACCTTGGCTTCGTGCGCTGATGCGCGACACCCAGTAGGCGAGCAAAGGGCTGATCACGCCGGCCGAAGCCGAAACAACGGAAACCGCAAGCAGCATTTCCGTGAGTCCGGCAAGTGTCGGCATAACCGCCAGACCGATCGCCATCACCAGGAAGGCAGGCGCCACAAGCAGCCTCGTCGCTGCCGGTTTGACGAGCGGCGAAAAGACGAGGCCCTGGACCGCAAACATCACAACGCTGCATGTCGCGAACATGAGGCCGAGCGCGGCTGGACCCATTGCGAGTTCAACGTTTCGCAGCGTGAGCCCGACCTCGAATGCACCAAGCCCTGCCGCGGCCACGGCGGCAAGAGCGAGCAGCCGTATCTCTCCAGATACGAACATTGAGGATCCGGGTTTGCTCGTCTCAACACGGGGGCCGGGCAGCATGTGTCCAGGCAGCGCAGACCACACGCCAAGAGCTGCCGCCACAGCGAGGCCGGACGCAAGGAGGAAGGGAATGGTCTGTGGCGGGACAGCCGCCACGCCCAAGTCAAGTTTCAGTTCTGCCACGAGCCCGCCGAGCATCGGCCCGACCAGAAAGCCCGCGATCGATGCCATGCTCATCCAGCCGAATATTCTTGTGCGGCGATCATCCTCACCTTCGGTGTCGGCAACGAACGCAAGAGCCGTTGGCCCCACGGCTGCCGCGAAGCCACCATTCAGGATCCGCCCGATATAAAGAACGGGCAAGCTCGGTGCCAGCGCCGATGCCGCCAAGGTCACGGCAAAGCCGATCAGGCCGATGACAAGGACAGGTCTGCGACCGATGAGATCCGACCACTTCCCCCAGAGGAAAGCGGCGACCACGGGCGCAGCGACATAGGCAGCGGTCAAAAGGCCAATCTGCCGCGCATTGAATGCCGGGTCGGTGGACCCGGCAAGCCGCTCGACCATCATCGGCAGGACCGGCAAGACAATTCCGTAGCCGAGCGCAACGACAAAGGCCGAGGCCAGGATCGCGCCCAAGCTCCATCGAGACGTGGGCAGGCGAGCTTGCATCGGCACGCTCATGCCATCGAGCCGCGCGGGTGCTGATGAGCGACGCCTTCGGTCGTCGATGCGGCGGCAGGTCGAATGCCTTCTAGCCTGGTTCGCTTGAGCAGCAGGGCGTTGATGGCCACGAGAGCCGAACTGCCCGACATTGCCAGCGCCGCTAGCTCGGGGCTCAGCAGGAACGGGTAGAACACGCCCGCCGCGATCGGGAAGGCGATGAGATTGTATCCGACCGCCCACCACAGGTTCTGGTGCATCTTGCGCAGCGTGGCGCGCGAGAGCGTCATCGCCCCGACCACATCGTAGGGATCGCTCCTCATCAGCACGATGTCGGCACTCTCGATAGCGACATCGGTGCCCGCACCGATGGCGAAGCCGACATCGGCTTGCGTCAGAGCCGGCGCGTCGTTGACGCCGTCGCCGACCATGCCGACCTTCAGGCCCTGGCCTTGCAGTTCCTTGATCTTTTCCGCCTTCTGCCCTGGCAGCACGTCCGCGAGCACGATGTCGATGCCGAGTGCGTCGGCGATGCGTTTCGCGGTGCCGGCGTTGTCGCCGGTGAGCATGGCCACGCGCACGCCCTGCTCGTGTAGTTTGGCAATCGTTGCAATGGCCGTCGGGCGCGGCGTATCGGCGATCGCGATCAGCCCGAGCAGCTTGCCGGACCGTGCAACATGGATGACGGTGCGGCCTTCGCCCTTTAGCGCTTCGGCTGTTTCGCCCAACGCCAGAAGATCAATCTTCTGCTCGTCCATGAGGCGCCGGTTGCCGAGGAAAGCCTGGTCTCCACCAATCGTGGCACTGGTGCCCTTGCCTTCGATATTCAGGAAGCCCGACACGTTGGGAAGCTTCATAGCCGTGGCTCGCTGGACGATGGCGACGGCGAGCGGGTGATCCGACCCTTGATCCACGGCAGCTGCGACCTGCAGAACCTCGTCGGGCGAAACGCCGGCAGCCGAGACGATTTCGACGACCTTGGGCTGCCCCATGGTGAGCGTGCCGGTCTTGTCGAAGACGATTACGTTGAGCTTGGTCGCCTCCTCGAGAGCGGCTGCGTTTTTGAACAGAATCCCTTTTGCGGCACCAAGGCCGGTGCCGACCATGACGGCCATGGGTGTAGCGAGGCCGAGCGCATCGGGACAAGCGATGACGAAGACGGTTATGGTCAAGGTCATTGCGAACAGCAGAGGCTGGCCGAGCCACCAGAACCAGACGGCGAAAGTCGCAAGCCCGATGAGGATCGCGGCGATCACCAGCCATTGCGAGGCGCGATCGGCGAGCAACTGCGCCGGGGCCTTCGAGTTCTGAGCCTCCTGGACCAGCTTGACGATCTGGGCAAGCGCAGTGTCGGCACCCACCTTGGTAGAGCGGTAGCGCAGCATCCCGCTCTTGTTGATCGTCGCCCCGATGACCTTGTCCCCGACCTTCTTGGTCACCGGCATCGACTCGCCCGTCAGCATCGATTCATCGATCGTCGATGTGCCCTCGATCACCTCGCCGTCGACGGGAAGCTTGTTGCCGGGTCTCAGGACCACGATGTCGCCGAGCACGACGTCGGCGGTCGCAACCTCGACCTCCTTGCCATCACGGAAAACTGAGGCCTTGGGCGGGGCGAGGTTGAGCAGGGCCCTGATCGCGGCCGACGCCCCGGCGCGGGCGCGCATCTCCAGCCAATGTCCGAGCAGAATGAACACGAGCAGCACGCTCGCCGCCTCGTAGAATTGCTGCCCCTCGAAGAAGAAGGTCGCGCCGACGCTGAACAGGTAGCCGGTGCCGACGCTCAGCACCACCAGCACGGCCATGTTGAGGACGCCGTTGCGCAGGGCTCGCCAGGCGGCGACCAGGAACGGCCAGACCGGGTAGAGGATCGCGGCGCTGGCGAGGAAGAACATCGCAAGGTCTTCGCTGAGGCCGAAGGGCGGACGCAGCCAGGGCTCGCCGAGGCCCATCGGCTCCATGGCGAAAATCGGCAGCGCGAAGACCAGGCTGATGAAGAACCGGTTGCGCATGTCCTCGACCATGCCCTGCATGTCCATGCCGGCGCCGTGTCCCATCTCATGGGCCATGGCGTCGTGCGGTGCCTTATCTGCAATCGCCCTCGGACCCGCTGCACCGGGTTCAGTCATGGCGGCGTGCCCCCCATGATCGTGCTCGGCGTGATCATGCACGACATGCCCGGAGGTTGCTTGCGGATACCCCGGCGGAATGGTCGTGCTGCCGGGAATGCACAGATGCCGCGGCACGACCTCGCCACGGCAATGGAAGCCGCAGGCCTTGATTTCCAGAGCAAGGGCTTCCGGGCTCGTCTGCCCCTCGTCAAATTCGACGGTCGCGGTCGTAGACCCCGCGTTCATGGCGACACCGGCGACGCCCGGCAGAGCCGCCAGACGTTTTTCGACCGCTGCGAAATCCATCATGCCGACAAGGTCGCGCACTTCCAGATTGACCTTTTTCATCATCGTTCTCCGTGCCGCGGTTCGGGGCGATCGCACCGCCTGAATTGTTTCAGCCTCGGTAGGCAAAGGTCGACATCATGCCGCTCGCCATGTGGTAGAGATGGTGACAGTGAAACGCCCATTTGCCCGGATTGACTGCATCGACGGCGATGGTGATCGAGCGCATCGGCGGCACCAGCACGGTGTCGCGAACGGCGCCCCGGAAGCGCTGCCCGTCAATCGCGACCACCTGGAAATGATGGCCGTGAAGGTGCATCGGGTGAGCCATCATGGTGTCGTTGCGCAGCGTGACCTCGACGCGATCGCCCTTGTCCACAAGGATGGGAGCACTGGTTTCGAGTCCCCAGCGATAGACAGCCATATCGCCGGTCAGCGCCATTTCGAACGTCTTTTCGGCAGGGCGTGATGCAAGCGGCGACATTGCCCGAAGTTGCGCCTCGAGCGTCAGGTCCAAAACCGGGGCGTCGACATCAGCCGCCGTCCCGAGCTTGGCCACCGCCGCCCCCGCCGGACGCAGGACCATTCCGGTGCGCTCCTTGCTTCCCTCGCGCAGCGCCAAGATCGGAAAGGAGGAGCTGAGGTCGCGCGGCAACCGCACGCGCACGTCGATGCGCTGTCCCATCGTCATTGGAAACCGCCGGCCTCTGACGGGTTCGACAGGCTGACCGTCGACCGCGATCAGTTCGCCTTCAAGTTCCCCGAAATCGATTGTAAACGCCGTCGCCGTAGCGCCGTTGATGATCCGCACCCGCACGCGTCCGCCTCGTTCGACCGGCACGATCTCGGGGTCGTTCAGGGACCGGTCATTGGCCAGATAGGCGTCATACTCGATGTCATTGATATCAGTCGTCATGCCGCCATCGTTCATCCCTGCCATGGCGTCGGCTTGCGCTCCCGACATATCCATGCCGTCCATCGGCATGGAGCCGCCGGTGTTCTTGCTCTGCAGCCCAGCCAGCAGTTCCTGAGGCGATGCGAACGAGAAATCGTGGAGCAGGATGACGACCTCCTGCTCGTCTTTTGCGTCATCGGCGGGATCGGCGACGATGAGCGGCGCGGCCAGCAGCAATTGTTCCTGCAAGGTATGAGCGTGCATCCAGAAGGTGCCGGGCTCGCCGACCGGAAAATCGAAACCGCGATCGGCGCGAGCGCCGATGAGCGGCAGTGGCGCGTCGGCTACTCCGTCGCTCGGCCACGGCGGCGTCAACCCGTGCCAATGTATGATCGTCGGCTCGGCAGTCTCGTTTCGAAGCAGCACGTTGAAGGCATCCCCCGCCCGCAAGCGCAGGCCGGGCGCGCCGTCAGCCCGTTGCAGGCCGAAGACGCTTGCAGCTTTGCCGTTCACCTCGATCGTGCGGCGCGAGATGCCGAGCGGCTGGCCGTCTGACTGACTGGCGGAGGCTGCCGAGAGCAAGCTCGATGGGATTGCAAAAACTGCGGCGCCTGCCACCGCGCCCTTCAGGATATCTCGACGTTTCATAATGATTTCCTCGCTTCGATTGGGAGTTTCGTTGTTTCGTTCAGCGCATAAAGATCAGGTTCAAACGCGTCGGCGATGAGCCGGTGCGATCAGGGCGCACTGCGCCCGCCGGCCGAACCGAACAACCTGGTCACATGCGGAAAAAAGGCGGGCACACGGGCCGCGTAACGGTCGTATGCGTCGCCGAATTCCTTTCTCGCTTCACGCTCTTCGATGAAGGAAAGCCGCACATACATGCCGACCAGTATAGGGAACATCGCCAGCGTCAGCAGCGTCGGCCATTGCACGAGGAATCCCGCCATGACGAGGACGAAGCCGACATATTGCGGATGCCGGATGGAAGCATATGGGCCGTCCGTTGCGAGGCGATTGTGATGCTGCGCGTCGTAAAGCACTCGCCACGCGGTCGAGATCAGCATGAAACCGGCGCCGATCAGGATGAAGCTGAGAACGTGAAACGGGCCGAAATGCGGATTGAGACGCCAGCCGAACATCATTTCCGGAAGGTGACCGGCGTCATGCGAGAACCAGTCGATGCCGGGGTATCCTGACTGCAGCCACCCCGAGAACAAATAAATCGTCAACGGGAACCCATACATCTCGGCAAACAGCGCCACCAGGAAGGCGCTGAATGCACCGAAGGAACGCCAGTCGCGGCCGGTCCGCGGCTTGAAGAAGCTGAATGCGAACAGGATGAAAATCGCCGAATTGATTATGACCAGGCCCCAGAGGCCGTAGGCGGGAGATTGCTCGACCATCGTCATGCTCCTTTATGGTGGGTGGTGCTGTCTTGCGCGCCCGGCTCGGGTTCCTTGTGCCTTGGATGACCGCTGTGACCGCCGTGCCCGCGGTGAAACATGTGAAGCAGAGGACAGGCGAGCAGCAACAGAAACGGCAAGACACCGAAGGTATGCGCCCGGTGCTCGGTGAGAAGGAAAAACGCGGCGATCAGCAGGAAAGCGATCGTGACCAGGCCGGTTTTCGAGGCCCAAAATCCGCCTGCCTCCGGTTCTGGTTCGGACCCGGTCGGGGGACCCGACATGCGGTGAACATTGTTGGTATTCATGGGATGGGTTCCTTATTTGTCATCGATTGTCGTTGCGGGAGCTTTCGAGCCCATACGCGATGAGGCTTACGGCCCAGACCAGCGCGCAGGCGAACAGTGGCCACCTGAAGTCGGAGCCGATCGTGAAGTTGACCATCGACATCAAGCCGATGGACGACGCTCCTCCGATCAGAGCGCCGGCCACCGCGACCGGATGGCGCGCGCGGAACGCGGTGATTGCCAGCGCAACCAAGAGAACGCCGGTGGCCAAGGCGTAGCCGCCGAGCACCCGGAAAACCTGGGTGAGCCACATGGCAAGCCGTGGACCGATGGCTTCGAGTTCGGCCGCCGAGAGGTTGATATAGCGGACGTCCTCGGGCAGCAGGGGTGGCCTGAGGGCGATGAAATACAGTCCGATCCCGGCGATGATCATCCCCGCCAGGGCAAGAGTGACGGACGACGTCGTCCATGGATTGACTGTGGCTTTCATGGGCTGAACCTCGACTTGCTTACCGGCGCCCTGTGGCGACGACATTGTAGATCGAGGCGTAAACGACACCCGCAAGCACCCCGACGATGCCAAGCCCGAGAACGCCGTAGAGAACTCGGACGGGGCTCATCGGCGCCGTAGACCTGACCGCGCTGAGGTCGAGCCCGTGCATGATGGCGCCGAAGAAATCGAGTGTTGCCTCTGGCCAGATAGCGACGGCCAAAGCGCAGAGCATGCTCATCAGGGCCGACGTCACGCCCAGCGCAATGCCGACGGACAGGACACTGAGTTTGTCCATGTCTTCCTCCTGTCATTTCGCGTGTTGCTTGAGCCATTCCTGCATGGCGGCTATCTCGGACTGCTGAGCCGTGATGATTTGATTGGCCCAAATCTTGACCTGATCATCCTTGCCGAATTGCAGGACCGACCGTGCCATATCGATGGCGCCCTGGTGATGAGGGATCATCGCCTGGACGAACGCGACATCGGGATCGCCGGCCTCGATGCCCCGCATCATCGGCGCGTCCATTCGTTTCATCGCCTCCATATAATTTCTGGAGGCCTCTGACATGTTGGCGGCGTCCATCGGCATGTTCGTCATGCCGCTCTGACCCTGCATCATCCCGCCTTGCCCACCCTGCATCATTCCGCCCTGCGTCATCTGCTGCATCATCGGCATCATTTGCTGCATCATGGGAGCCATCTTCTCCATCATGGGCATCATCTTCTGCATCGTGGACATCATTGCCGTGCACTGCTCGGGCGACCCGCCAGACATCGCCTCCGCGGCCGGTGCCGTTGTCGTGGTTTGTGGTGCGTCGGCCGCCGGATGGTGCGGATCTGTCTGAGCAAAAACCGCACCCGAAAGGGTTGCGCATACGGCAAGCGTGATCAATCGAAGGTGGGTTTTCATGGCTGTTTCCTTGTCGTTGATGTGAAAACCGACAGGCGAATTCAGGATGCGCAAGGCAGCCCGGATCGCCGCTACCGGTATGGTTTCGCGGATCGTTCGCTCGTTATGGGGACTTGATGGCACTGCTGGATTCAATAGTCCCGAGCACCCCGACGGCGCGATATCAGGCGAAGGTCTGGGGAGGTCGCAGGAGGGCCTCGGGGTCGATGCCCGTTGCCTGAAAAGCCTTGCCCGGCATGAAGCGGACGGCAACCGGCGCGTCGTGAAGAACGCCGCATTCGCCGGCGGAAATGCCTGCAGCACAACAGCCGGAGCCGGTCGAGTGCACGCAATCCAGGCAGCCATCACATGGCGCGCGATGGTTGTCTTGGTCTGTCAACGCGATGTGACCCATCACCTTGTGCAAGGCGCTCGTCGTGAGCGTCGCAACGTCAGTTGTGACGCCGGCATCGGCGCCAATTGCAGAAGCGGCAACGGCACCGCCCGCGATCAGGAGGATCACTGCCACCCATAACCGAAGCTGAGCCAACGCGATTTTCATGCATTCAGTCTAGCCCAACCGTGCGCCACCACTTTGATGCAAATCAATGCCGCGGCTCTGGGAGAGCGCCTAGTTTCAGCGAGCCTCTTTTCCCAGCTCTTCCTTGGGGAATGAACTGGAGCTGAAACCATGTCGGCAAAGCCGCGTTCCACCGAGACTCCCGTCAGGATAGAATCGCCGGCCGACCCTTCGTATTCATTTCGGCCTCATATGAGCGCTTCGTCATGGACGACGCTTGGTTCGAAAATGGACTACGAGTGCGACGCAGGCGAAGCTCGTTGGGTTGGCCCCAAGTTCGGATTCCATGGAACCGAAGGAGCACGCAATCCCGACGATCGAGCATCTAGAAGGTCAACCGAACAATGACGGACTGAATGGTGCGCGAACGCGTCCATTCGCTAGGGTTCGATAAGCGCGGGCGCGTCGCGATCCGGCGGCATTCCCAACCGGCAACGAGAGACAGGCATGACCCAGCACAAGACAATACCTATCCCCACCAGCCGGTTGTCCGAACACGAACTGAGTGACATCGATGCCTATTGGCGCGCCGCCAACTATTTGACGATTGGCCAAATTTACCTGCTCGACAATCCGCTGCTTCGCGAGCCACTACGGCTGGAGCACGTCAAGCCGCGCCTGCTCGGTCACTGGGGAACGTCTCCGGGCCTGAGCTTCATCTATACCCATCTCAACCGCGCCATACGGCTTCGAGACACGAACGTCATCTATGTCTGCGGTCCCGGCCATGGCGGCCCGGCCATGGTGGCAAACACCTATCTGGAGGGCACCTACAGCGAATTAAATCCCGACATTTCGATGGACGAGCAGGGAATGCGCAGGCTGTTTCGACAGTTTTCATTTCCAGGCGGGATTCCTAGCCACGCCGCTCCCGACGTGCCGGGTTCGATCCACGAAGGAGGCGAGCTGGGCTACGCACTATCTCATGCCTATGGTGCTGCCTTCGACAATCCTGATCTCGTCGTGGCCTGTGTCGTCGGCGACGGCGAGGCGGAGACCGGACCGCTTGCCACCGCATGGCATTCGAACAAGTTTCTCAACCCGGCACGCGATGGTGCGGTGCTGCCGATCCTGCATCTGAACGGCTACAAGATCGCCAATCCCACCATCCTGGGCCGCATTCCCGAAGAAGAATTGCGAGCGCTGTTCGTTGGCTATGGCTATGAACCGCTGTTTGTCGAGGGGCATGATCCGGTATTGATGCATGAGCTGATGGCGACCACGCTGGACGATGCGCTGGACCGTATCCGCGCGATCCAGCACGCCGCGCGCGCTGGTTCGGCGCCGGCGTCGCGACCAAAATGGCCGATGATCGTGCTGCGCAGCCCCAAGGGCTGGACTGGGCCGAAAGAGGTTGACGGGCTGAAGACCGAGGGCTTCTGGCGCTCGCACCAGGTTCCCTTGTCAGGCCTTGCCGAAAACCCGGCGCATCTGAAGCTGCTTGAGGAGTGGCTGAGAAGCTATCGACCTGAGGAACTGTTCGACGATGCCGGCGTCGCCATCGCATCGATCCGTGCCACCACGCCCGCGGCCACGCGGCGCATGGGATCCAACCCGCATGCCAATGGCGGCCTGCTGCGCAGGTCACTCGACCTGCCCGCGCTGCACGACCATGCGGTTGCGGTCGAACAGCCAGGTGCGGTGAAAGCGGAGTCGACGCGGGCCATGGGCAAGTTCCTGCGTGGCGTGATGGAACTGAACCAGTCAGCGAAGAACTTCCGCATCGTCGGGCCTGACGAGACCGCCTCGAACCGGCTTCAGGACGTATTCGAAGTCACCGAGCGCGCCTGGATGGAAGCGATCTTGCCCGAAGACATTCATCTCGGCCGCGACGGCAGGGTTCTGGAAATCCTCTCCGAGCATACCTGCCAGGGCTGGCTTGAAGGCTACCTGCTGTCCGGGCGGCACGGTCTGTTTTCCTGCTACGAGGCGTTCATCCATATCGTCGATTCCATGTTCAATCAGCATGCGAAATGGCTGGATGCCTCCCGACACATTCCGTGGCGGCGGCCGGTCGCATCCCTGAACTACCTGCTTTCGAGCCATGTCTGGCATCAGGAACACAATGGCTTTAGCCACCAGGATCCCGGCTTCATCGACGTCGCCCTCAACAAGAAGGCCGACATAGTGCGCGTCTACCTTCCGCCGGACGCCAACACCTTGCTTTGCGTGACCGATCACGTGCTGCAGACATGGAACCGCGTCAACATCATCGTCGCTGGCAAGCCGCCGTCGTGGCAGTGGCTGTCAATGGATAAGGCCATCGTCCATTGCAAGACAGGGATCGGCATCTGGGACTGGGCATCGACCGAGAATGGCGAAGAGCCGGACGTGGTCATGGCGTGCGCCGGCGACGTTCCGACCCTCGAAACGCTTGCGGCCGTGCAGATCCTCCGGCATCACGTCCCCGAGCTCAGGATCAGGGTGGTCAACGTCGTCGACTTGATGACACTGCAGCCCAAGGAGCATCATCCGCACGGGCTGCCAGATCGGGATTTCGACGCATTGTTCACCGCCGGCAAACCTGTCATCTTCGCCTATCATGGTTATCCCTGGGCCATTCATCGCCTGACCTATCGGCGCACCAACCACGACAACATCCACGTGCGTGGCTATAAAGAAGAGGGCACGACGACGACGCCCTTCGACATGACCGTTCTGAACGGCCTCGACCGGTTCCATCTCGTCAAAAGCGTGCTTGAACGCGTTCCGGAACTCAAGAGCGTTCAAGTCGGTCTCAAGCAGGCGATGGACAGCAAGCTGCTTGAACATCGAGCCTATATTCGCGCCCATGGGCAGGATATGCCGGAGATACTTGATTGGAAGTGGGATCAGGACCTGGATGTGGTGCAAATCCGCCCAGCTTGAGCCGATGCCGCGTCTTCAGCGAACTGCGTTGACAGCACATCGGACGGCTTCATGATTGACGCTATCCTCGTCCTGAACGGCGGTTCCTCCAGCCTGAAGTTCGCTGTCTTCGAGGCACGCGACGGCCTCCCCCCGCTGCTGCGCGGCAACATCGCCTCGCTTGGCGGACATCCGCAACTGAATGCCGAGGCTGCGGGTGACAGGCCGAAGATCTTCAGGAGCCTGGGCGATGGACCGATCGATATCGGCGAAGCATTCACTGCCGTAGTCTCCCTCCTTGCCGACCGCGATCTCCTGCGCCGCATAGACAGCGTGGGGCATAGGATCGTTCATGGCGGCCGCGACTTCACCCAAGCGACGCTTCTGGATGCGCCGGCGCTCGACGCACTCGCCCGACTCGAGCCGTTAGCGCCGATCCATCAGCGGATCAATCTCGAAATTGTGGCGCTGGCTGCCGATCTCCTCCCGCAAGCCATGCAGGTCGGATGCTTCGACACAGCGTTTCATTCAACCCGCCCGAGCCTTGCGAAGATCTACGGCATTCCACGCGCGATGACCGAGGCGGGTATCGTTTCCTATGGCTTTCACGGCTTGTCCTACAGCCACATCGCTTCGCGGCTGCGCGACCGCTATGGCGCTGGCGCCGGCGGCCGGGCAATCGTCGCCCATCTCGGCAGCGGCGCCAGCGTGTGCGCCATGGACGCCGGACGAAGCATTGCGACGACGATGGGGTTTTCGACGCTGGATGGCCTGATCATGAGCACGCGTTGCGGCGCGCTCGACCCGGGGATCATTCTCCACCTCCTGCAGGACAGGAAGCTGTCGGTCGGTGAATTGGTCGCACTGCTTTACGAGCAGTCAGGCCTGCTCGGCGTGTCGGGAATATCCGGGGACATGCGGACGCTCATCGGCTCGGACGACCCTGCCGCCGCCGAGGCGGTCGATCTATTCGTCTATCGCATTGGGCGCGAGATCGGATCGCTGGCCGCTGCCCTTGGAGGTCTTGATACGGTGGTGTTTACCGCCGGCATCGGTGAAAACGCGCCATCGATCCGGGAAAAGATCGGATTTGCTGCCGGCTGGCTTGGCGTCGGTATCGATCATGACCAGAATAGAAGAGGCGAGGAGATCATCAGCCTTGCCAATTCACGCGTCGAGGTTCTTGTAATCCCTACCGATGAAGAGAGAGCCGTTGCCAGCCAACTGCTCTCTGCGCCTTCGCCGAGGCGGGCAAGACCCAGCTTTGCCCTGCCGTCGCGGAGGAGACATTGACTTGCTTCCAGTCTCCGGCGTGGCGGAAGCCGCCATGGGCGAAGCCGCCGTCACGAGACAGCCACACCAAAACAGCACGCTACCAAAATAGCCGGCCTGAAGAAGCCTAAGCGGGACTCCGAGCCAAATCTTCCGGCCCCAATAAAAGTCCCGCCGGACCCTTGATCGCCAGAAAATGAATCCCAAGTGGGTACCAACCCGCTGGTCCGGGCCCCTCTGGTGAGAGCCTCGTACTCTTGCGATGTCGGACCGATTTTCTGACAGCTCGTGCCGACAGGGGATTGCCCTTGAGTTTCTCATTTTTGTTCGTCGAGTGGCTAGGAACGCCGCTGTGGATGTGGTCGAGCTTTTTTGTCCTCGTCATCGCTATTCTGTCGTTCGACCTTGGAATTCTTCACAGGCAGGACAAGGAAATCGGCGTCGGCGAAAGCGTGATGCTTTCCGGCCTCTATGTCACGCTCGGGCTCGCCTTCGGTGGCTGGGTATGGTGGTATCTCGGCTCCGACGCCGGCCTCGCCTATCTGACAGGCTTCGTCGTCGAAAAGACGCTGGCGCTCGACAATGTCTTCGTCATTGCCCTGATATTCTCATTCTTTGCTGTGCCGCGCATCTACCAACACCGGGTGCTCTTCTGGGGCGTCCTCGGCGTCTTGGTGCTGCGGGCCATCATGATCGGTGTCGGCGCGATGCTGGTCGCCGAGTTCGCTTGGGTTCTTTATATCTTCGCCGCGTTCCTGATTATCACCGGCATCAAGATGCT
Source organism: Mesorhizobium sp. M1396 (assembly GCF_040317725.1). NCBI lineage: Bacteria > Pseudomonadati > Pseudomonadota > Alphaproteobacteria > Hyphomicrobiales > Phyllobacteriaceae > Mesorhizobium > Mesorhizobium sp. M1396. Next base: position 91,440 of record NZ_JAMYLA010000008.1, read on the forward strand.
GATCGTCAAGGAGGCAGAACCCGACCTGTCGAAGAACGTCCTCTTCCGCTTCATGCGCAATCGCTTTAACGTCACCGACGAGCACCACGGCGAACGGTTTTTCGTCAAAAAGACGAATCCCGGGACGGGCCAGGCGAGCTGGTTCATCACGCCGCTCTTCATGGCGCTGGTGATGGTCGAGGTGGCCGACGTCATATTCGCCGTGGATTCCGTCCCTGCGATTTTCGCGATCACAACCGATCCGTTCATCGTCTACACCTCGAACGTCTTTGCGATCCTCGGCCTTCGCGCCCTCTATTTCGCGCTTGCGGCGATGATCCACCGCTTCCGCTACCTGAAGCCCGCGCTCGCTATCGTTCTGATCTTCATCGGCTCGAAGATCTTCGTCGCCGATCTCCTGGGCCTTGAGAAGTTCCCGGCCGCCTTCTCGCTCGTCATTACCTTTGCGATCATCGGCGCCGGCGTGGTCTGGAGTCTTGTCAAGACGCGGGATCAGCAGCGACAGTCTGCGCGACCGGGGCTGCAACGACGAACACCGTTAGCTAAGGAACAGCAAGGAAACAGATATGATTTCTGACTTCATCAGCTGGATTTTTGCCATGCTCGTCATCGGCCCCCTGGAAACCCAGATACAGGAACAAGCTGAGCGCGCGAGGCTTCCGGTGGAAATCGCTCGCCAGTCCCAGAACTGCCTGACGTCTCAGGGCCCGCAACTGATTGGGCGCGCCGCCGGCGACTACGGCTGGGCGGCGGTCACCGCCATCAACATAGCGATTGGCCGTACCGCGCCGGTGGAGCTTCTGGACAGCCAGGACCCGCAATGCGCAGCCCTTGTCCGCGCTCTGAACAGAGCTGGCGAGGATGCGTAAGGAACGGCTGCGTGCGTGAGATGTCCGATCAGGATGGGAACAGAAGACGTCAAACCAACAGGAGGTTTGGAACTGACGTCACGACACGGGAGGGACGCGATAAAGAGTCGATGTCTGGTCAAATTTCTCTAAAATCGAATCTGATATCCGAATTTCTCCCATAAGCGCATACAATCCCGGCGGGGGCGCGACCCAAAAAGTTCGAAAAGCTTCCAAGAACCCCAGCCATCCCTTTAAGGTCCGTTCCGGACACATGGGCTACGGTTTATACCGGAGACATGGGGGTAACACTTTTGGCCCGAAGGGTTTGGAGTGGCTCGAGCCTCCCAGTGCAAATCGCGGCAAACGGGGATCGTCACTTTGCACATGGTCTGAATAGTATTGAACATCTCCCTCTTTTCCATACAAGGTCGTCGAAGAATCGACCAAGAGGGGTGGCGGCTCAACATGGAACTTCAATGAACCTTCCTATCTTCGCCATCAACGTCGATCGCGAGACCGGTCGCTGGAGCGAATTGGTCGCCAGCGCCGAGGTGGCCGGCCTGACCTTGCAGCGCATTGCGGCCATCGACGGCCGCGCCCTCGCTAAGGAGGAATGGACGGAGATCGATCTTCCAACCGCGCGCAAGCTAAGCGGGCGCGACATTCTGGCCGGCGAATATGCCTGTTACCGCAGCCATATCCAAGCGCTGGAAACGTTCCTGGCCAGCGGCGGCGCCCATGGCCTGATTGTCGAGGACGACGTCCTCTTCAGCGAAAACACCATACCGCGCATCGAGGCCATCATCGCGGCGGTCCCGGATTTCGACGTCATCAAGCTGATCAACCATCGCATGAGCTTCTTCATGCGCGCCGTCGAGACGACGGAAGGCGACGAGATCGGTCGCGCGCTGCATGGCCCGCAAGGCTCAGCGGCCGCCTATCTGGTTACGCGGGAGGGGGCGCGGGGACTGTTGTCGGCGCTCGCCGTAATGAAAATGCCATGGGACGTCGCACTCGAACGATTTTGGGATACCGGCCTGAAAGTCTATTCGGTCCGCCAAAACGTGCTTGGCTTCGCCGCCAGCAGCAAGATTTCCGGCATAGCCGGTCCCTCGGGAAGCTACAAATTCGCAAGGCTTGGCGGGCCGAGCCGGCTACGCGCCGGGGCGTTGCGGGCCAGCGACGAGCTGCGCCGCCTGCATCACGTCCTGCTGCGGCCCCCTTTGCCGCGAGAAACCCCGGATTATGCCAGGGGCGCCGCGCCGCGCAACACCCTGCTTCTGTTGCTTGCGGCACTCGCTATTCTCGCCTTGGTCTCCGCGGTCTGGCGCGAGGCCGACACCTACCGCTATGCGGGGCTGGCGCTGGCCTTGGTCGCAGTCGTCCGCTGGTTCAGGGTGGACCTGTGGACCTACAGCAAACCGCTGATCGGTTGGGTCGGCGGTCTGTGCATAGGTTGGTCGCTCTATGTCTTCATCCGACTGGCGATCGTCTATTTCGGCACCCACCAGTTGGGTGGCGCCGAAGGCATTTACCTGTTTCCGCTGTTCTACGCGACGACCGGCTTCGCGTTTCTGCTGTTTGTCAGGCAGCCCGCGCGGCTCGTCCTCTGGTTCATGATCCTCAGTCTTGTCTTCCTGGCGGCGGACACCCCCTATTCGGACATGCTTCATGGCATCCAACCGGCGCCGCGGCTTTTCAACAATCCTATCCACGCGTCGGTGGCGGCCGGTTTCATCTTCCTTTGCACGCTACAATTCATGGCATACACAGCCCAAAGAACGGACCTGAGGAAAGCAACCAAGAACCTGCATTGGGCGCTGTCGACAGCCATCCTGCTGTTTGCCCTCGTCAACATCATTGGGATGCGGTCAAAGGGTGTCTGGCTTGCGCTTGCGCTGGTCCTGCTCTTGTTGGCGGTCATGACCCTGGCGAGAGGCCATCGCCGCGAACTGTTGGTTTCGGGTGGCGTTCTGGCGATCGTGGCGGCCGGCGTTGTAGCAACACACAACATCTTCTCGTCCACCGCCGGCGACACCATGATCTTCGCCAAGGCCCTGGTTCCGGATGTCTTGAGGCATGGCGTCCTCCCGGCCTTCGACCGCGCCATCGCGAGCGATACGGTTCCACTTGCAGCCAAGGAACGGCTGATGCTGTGGGCGGACGCGATCGAGATCTGGAAACGCCACCCGATCTTCGGAGCCAGTTCCAGCTGGCTGACCGAATGGGAGCACAGAACCTATCATCCCATGATCTTCAACGTCTTCCACAACGGTTATCTAGAGATTGCCGTGCGTTATGGTGTGGTCGGACTGGCGTTCTTCGCCTTTCTCTACACGTGGTCGGCCAGGCAGGTTCTGCTGGCCATGCGGGCCAAGCTTATCGCTCCGGCCGCATGGTCCTGCTACATCTCAACACTGGTCTTCTTCGCCCTAACCATCCTTACCAATTCAAACAACCGGCTGGCTATGGGTGAGGCTTTCATGTGGTTCGCCGCGGCGTTCGGCTTCTATTGTTTCTATGTTCGCCAGCAGAACAACCTTGTCGCGCCGCGAACCTATTTCTAGGCCAGACGGGCCGGCGTGGCGCGCGACGAGTCAGCTCGCCTCGCGCATCGCTTCGGCGGCCTGCAGGTCGACCGATACAAGCTGGCTGACGCCCTGCTCGGCCATGGTCACGCCGAACAGCCGGTTCATGCGGGCCATGGTGATCGGGTTGTGGGTGATTATGACGAAGCGCGTCTCGGTGGTGGCAGCCATTTCGTCCATGAGATTGCAGAAGCGCTCGACATTGTGATCGTCGAGCGGGGCGTCGACTTCATCGAGCACGCAGATCGGCGCCGGATTGGTCAAGAACACCGCGAAGATCAGCGACATCGCCGTCAACGCCTGCTCGCCGCCGGACAACAGCGTCATGGTCTGCGGCTTTTTGCCGGGCGGGCGGGCCAGGATTTCGAGCCCTGCCTCGAGCGGATCGTCGGATTCGATCAGCTGCAGCTCCGCCGTGCCGCCGCCGAACAGATGCGAGAACAGCCGCTGGAAATGGCTGTTGACGACGTCGAAGGCGGCAAGCAGCCGCTCACGGCCTTCGCGGTTGAGGCTCTGGATTGCTTGCCTGAGCTTGCGGATCGCCTCGATGATGTCCTCGCGTTCCGACACGATCGCCTCGAGCCGGTCGGAAAGCTCCTTCTGCTCTTCCTCGGCGCGCAGGTTGACGGCGCCCAGCCGTTCGCGCTCGATCTTCAGCCGATCGAGCTGACGCTCGATCTCGGCCATATCAGGCATCGGGCTGTCAGCCTCCAGACCGGTATGGCGGATGACCAGATGCGGCGGCGTGTTCAGCGTCTCTTGGATGCGTGCCTCGACCTCCAGCCGACGTTCGTCGGCCGCGGTCAGCCGCTCTTCGGCGCGAACGCGGGTCTCGCGCGCCTCGGCCAGGAACTGGATGGCGCCGGTGGCGGCCTTGTCCAGTTCGGATTGCCGGTTCTCGGCTTCCTGCAAACGGTCGGCCGCCGCCTTGCGCAAAGTCTCGGCCTCGGTGAGCTGCGACAGCAGCGCGCGCCGCTTGGCGTCGATTTCATCGGGCGCATCCGCCAACCGCTCGCGTTCGGCCTCGGCTTCGGCCTTGCGTTCGCCAAGCGATGCGATCTGTGTCGAGGCGTTTTCAGCCCGCTCCAGCCAGTTGCCGCGCTCGGCGCCAATGGCATCGAGCCGGCGCGCGCGCGCCTCGGCTTCGCGCCGCAGACCCTCGTGCACCGCACGCGCATCGGCAAGCGTGGCGCGGTCGCGGGCAACATTGGCCGAGGACTGTTCGAGCTCCAATTGCAGGTCGCCGAGATCGGGCGCGTCCTGCAGCAGCATTTCCGCCTCGGCGAAGGCCGCCGAGGTCTCCTCATGGCTGTCGACGATGCGCGCACGCGCCTCATCCAGTGCGGCGCGGCGGCTCTGCAATTCGCCGCCGGCCCGTTCGGCCTCAGCCAGCGCATTGCGGGCAGCGTCCAGCCGATGCTGGGCTTCACGACCGGCCTGGCGCGCATTGCGCTCGGCCTCGCTCGCCAGGCGAAGCGCCTGTTCGGCCTGCGCCAACGCTTCTTCGGCCTGACGCAGGACAAGCGTCGCCTGTATCGCCTCGGCATCGAGCTCGGCCAGCCGGTTCTTCTGCGCCAGCCGCTGTGCGGCGGCGGTCGGTGCGTCGGCACTGGCGGTCAAGCCATCCCAGCGCCACAGCGCGCCCTCGCGGCTGACCAGCCGCTGGCCGGGAGCAAGAAGGGCCTGCAGGCGGCGGCCATCGCCTGATACAACGATACCGATCTGCGCCAGGCGGCGGGCGAGCTGTGCCGGGGCGTGAACCACGCTTGCAAGGCTCCTGACGCCCTCGGGCAGAGCCGCGTCGCCGGGCTGGATTCCGCTTTCGCCCCAATGCACCGGCGCGCTGCGGTCGAGCGGCACGTCGAGGTCTTCGCCAAGGGCCGCACCAAGCGCCGTCTCGAAACCGCGCTCGACGCTGATCTGTTCCAGCACGGCCGGGAAAAGGTCGCCGCTGGCGGCATTGAGTATCTTGGCCAGCGTGCGCGCTTCCGTCTCGATCCGCGCCAACTCGGCCCTGGCATCCTGAAGCGGCGGCCGGGCAGCGCTTTCGGTGGCGCGGGCATCGATAACCGACTGTTCGGCCTCCAATACGGCAGCCTCGGCTTCCTCCAGCAGCGCCATGGCCTGTTCGACCAGCACGCGCTTCTCGGCCGGATCCGGCAGGCCGGCGACCTTGGAGAGTATCTCCGACAATTCGCGGTCGACGTCGGCAAGCTGACGCGCGAAGCGGTCGCGGCGCTCGGCGGTGTCGCGCAGCGTCCGTTCGATCTGGTTGCGCGCGGCGGCGGCCTCTGCCCGCTCGGCGGTCAGCGTGGCGAGCTTGGCTTCGCTTTGCGAAAGCGTCGATGCCGCCTGTTCGAAGGCGGCGCGGGTGCTCGCCTCGCGCTCGGCGGCACCGGCATTTTCGGAATTGAGCGTGGCTTCCTCGGTGCGCAGGCGTTCGAGGATGTCCGCATTGTCGCGAACCATGCGCTCCTCACGGGCGATGTCGCCGTCGAGTTGCTGCAGCCGGCGCTCGAGTTCGCTCTGACGGGCACGGATACGGCCGGCTTCCTCCTCGATCTGCGACTTGGCGATCGACAGGCGCTGGAAGGCAGCGGCCGCGGCGGCTTCCGCGTCGCGCAGATCGGGCAGGCGGTGAGCGCCGATGCCTTGCTCGCGGGCGGCGGCCATCTGTGCGGCGGCACGGTCGCCGACAAGTGCCGTGGCAACGGCAAGTGCCGAGCGCGCATCGCCCTCCTGGGTCTTGGCCAGCGTCCAGCGCAGATGCAAGAGCGTTGCTTCGGCCTTGCGGATATCGGCCGACAGGTTCTTGAAGCGGGAGGCCTGGCGCGCCTGGCGCTTCAGGCTTTCGATCTGGCTTTCCAGTTCGCCGACGACGTCGTCCAGCCGTTCGAGGTTCTGCTCGGCCGCCTTCAGCCGCAGCTCTGCCTCATGGCGGCGGGTGTGCAGGCCGGAAATGCCGGCCGCCTCTTCGAGAAGGGCGCGGCGCGCCTGCGGCTTGGCCTGGATCAGTTCGCCGATACGGCCCTGACCGACCATCGACGGCGAACGCGCGCCGGTCGACTGGTCGGCGAACAGAAGCTGCACGTCCTTGGCGCGCGCTTCCTTGCCATTGATGCGATAAAGCGAGCCCGCCTCGCGCTCGATGCGGCGCGACACCTGCAATTCGTCGGCATCGTTGAAGGCCGCGGGCGCCGAGCGATCACTGTTGTCGAGGAAAAGCGTGACTTCGGCGGTGTTGCGTGCCGGGCGCGTGCCCGAGCCGGAAAAGATGACATCGTCCATGCCGGACGCGCGCATGTTCTTGTAGGAGCTTTCGCCCATCACCCAGCGCAGCGCCTCGACCAGGTTCGACTTGCCGCAGCCATTCGGCCCGACAATGCCGGTCAGTCCGCGTTCGATGACGAACTCGCCGGGCTCGACGAAGGACTTGAAACCGAGGAGGCGAAGGCGCGAAAACTTCATTCGCGCCGCCCATTAAGAGGGTTTGCGCGGTTTTGCAAAAGGAATTCGCGGCACGACAAGAAGCCGCGCACGCCGGAGCGCCGCAGCCTCAGTGCTGACTGGACATCAGAGCAGAGGGTCGATGATGGCCGACATTTCCTCAATCGACATCGCCCCTTTGTAGGTCTTACCGTTGATGAAGAAGGTCGGCGTCGAGTCGACCTTGAATTCATTAGCGCCGCGCTTCTGGACCGATCTCACATCGTCCAGAAGTTTCTGGTCCGTCAAGCAGGCCTCGAAGGACTCCTGTGTAAAACCGGCGAGCTTCGAGATTTGCAGCAGCGCATCCTTGGTGTTCTGAACGCCAACCCAGTTCGCCTGCTGCCTGAACAGGACGTCGACCATAGGGTAATAGTTATCCTTGGCGCAGCGCGCCAGCATGAAACCGGCTTCGGCACTCGGATCGAACGGGAATTCGCGCAGGATGTAGCGCGCCTTGCCGGTGTCGATGTACTTGGTCTTCAGTTCCGGAAAGGTGGTCTCGGCGAAATGCGCGCAGTGTGGGCAGGTCATCGAGGCATATTCGACGATGGTAACCTTAGCGTCGTCCTTGCCAAGCTGCTTGTCGGGCAGCGCACCCGGCTTCATCAGTTCCGCCATATCCACGGTGCCCTGGGCTTCCGGCGCGGTTGCGGCGGCCGGCGTGGCGGGCTTCGCGGGAGTGGCAGGGTTCGCGGGCTTCACATCCGCGGCCTTGGCTTCCTCGCTGGAGTCGCTGCAGGCGGCGAGCAGGGCGACCGCCGGAATGGCGGCCAGCGAAGACAGGACGTTTCTGCGAGACAAGCTTTGGCCGAACGGGGGACGGTTCATACGAATCACCTGACAAGGGTTGGATTTTGCAATGCAAAGGCACGAAAAGGCGAGAGTTGGCGCGAATTAAGGCATCTCCATCCCCAATCCAATCGCGAAACCTGACAAGGGCGATCACGAATGCGAGATATTGACGACAAATCCATGACGTTCTTCAGGGGGTCTATGACTTCCTCTCCCCGATAATGGTCGCGCCAAGTCTTTCCAGCGAGGCGCGCAACTCATCATTGTCGACAAGGCCGACAGTGCCGGACAATTTCGTCTTCTCGGCCGCCGTCAGTGGCCTGAGGGCCGGTCTGCGCCTTCCCTTGTCGGCTGTCACCGGCTTCTGCAGGATCCGGATGCGGCTGATGGCGGTGAAACCGAGGAAGGCGTTGACCCGGTTGATGATCTCGCCGGTCTCGTGCTGCAGATGAAGCGCCGCCATGCCTTCGCAGGCGATGACCAGCACCGCCGGCTCGAACGGATCGTCCTCATGCATGCGGCGCGGCCACTGGATTTTTTCGGGGCGCGAGTGGCTGGCCAGCCGTGGCCCGGCAATCTCTTCCCATGACTGGACGAGGCCGATCGAAATGCCGGCCCGCTTGCGCAGCACCGGATCGAGGATCTTGGTCGCGAGATCGCTGACCGGGACGGGATTGCCGTAGGGCGTTCTCCCTGCCATGTACGTTCTCCAGCCACAACCTTCATCAGTATCGGCCAAGGCCAATTCCCGATCAATGGCACCAGCAGACCAGACCCGCAAGACCGCATCCCGAGATAGCAGCCCAGTCGCATCTGGAGATAGCGACGATATCGCATACCGCCTGCTCGGCTGGTATGATGTGCATCATCGCGAGCTGCCGTGGAGGATCACGCCACGCGAGCATGCGCGGGGCGTGAGGCCCGATCCCTATCGCATCTGGCTGTCCGAAGTCATGCTGCAGCAGACCACGGTCGAAGCGGTGAAGGCCTATTTCCGGGTTTTCGTCGAGAAGTGGCCTGACGTCGTGGCACTGGCCGCGGCGCCGACCGAGGACGTGATGAAAGCCTGGGCCGGGCTCGGGTACTACTCCCGCGCCCGCAATCTCAAAGCTTGTGCCGATCTGGTGGCCCTGCGTGGCGGCCGGTTCCCCGACACCGAGACGGGGTTGAGAGAACTGCCCGGCATCGGCGCCTATACGTCGGCGGCCATCATGGCAATCGCCTTCGACCGCCCTGCCGCCGTGGTCGATGGCAATGTCGAACGCGTCATCTCCCGGCTGTTTTCGATCACGACGCCGCTGAGCGAGGCCAAGCCCGATATCCGCGCCCATGTCCAGCGCATGGTGCCACGGACAAGGCCGGGCGACTTCGCCCAGGCGATGATGGATCTCGGCGCCACGATCTGCACGCCGCGCCGACCGCGCTGCATGCTGTGCCCGCTTAGCGAAGACTGCAGCGCGGTCGTTTCAGGCGATCCCGAGCACTTCCCAGTGCGCCTGCCCAAGGCCGACAAGCCCCTGCGGCGCGGCGCAGCCTTCGTCGCCGTGCGGGGCGACGGTGCCATTCTTCTGCGCAAACGGGCGGAGAAGGGCTTGCTTGGCGGCATGACCGAGGTGCCGACGACAGGCTGGACCGCGCGGATCGATGGGGGCACGACGCAAGCGGCCGCGCCTTTCCCTGCCAACTGGCGGCGTGCCGGCCAGATTGCCCATGTCTTCACGCATTTCGCTCTCGAACTCGAAGTCTTTCACGCCCACATCAAAGGTGATGCGCCGGAGGGGCATTTCTGGTCGCTCGCCCACGAGATTTCCGGCGAGGCGCTGCCCACTGTCATGAAAAAGGCAATCGAGGCTGCGATACCCGGCGCGACGAAAAAGCCGTCGCCACACCATGCAAAGAGGCCCCATGACTGAAATACGCCACATCGTTTTCGACATCGGCAGGGTGCTGATCCACTACGATCCCAACATTCCGTTCAACCGCCTCATTCCGGATGCCGAGGAGAGAAGGTGGTTTTTCGACAATGTCTGCACGCATGACTGGAACATCGAGCAGGACCGCGGCCGGACGTGGGAAGAGGCCGAGGCGCTGCTGATCGCGGACCATCCCGATCACGCGGAAAACATCCGCGGTTTCCGCCGCCACTGGCACGAAATGGTGCCGCACGCCTATGACGACAGCGTCGCCATCATGCTCGGCCTGATCGAGGGCGGCCACGACGTGACCATGCTGACCAACTTCGCCTGCGACACGCTGGCCGAGGCACGCGAGCGCTTCGATTTTCTCGACCGGCCACGCGGCGTGACCATTTCCGGCGAGATCGGCATGATCAAGCCGGATCGCGGCATTTACGACCATCACGTCGCCGCATTCGGCCTCGAACCGGCCGCGACGCTGTTCATCGACGACAGCCAGAAGAATGTCGACGGCGCCAAGGCTGCCGGCTGGCAGTCGGTGCTGTTCACCGATGCGAAGACGCTTCAAGCCGATCTTGAGCGTCTCGGAATCAAGGTGTGATTCCAGCGATCCGTTGAACCTTTGAACCAACGGAATTCGAAACCATTGGCAGGGGCTCAGGCCCCTGCCCGCTCCATGCCAAGCCGTGCGATGCGGCGAAGCTCGTCGATCGGGGTGAGGCCGCCGCTGCGCTCATAGTGCCAGAAGGTCCAGCCGTTGCAGGCATCCAGCCCCTGCACTTCGGCGCCGATCTTGTGGATCGAGCCGGCGCTGTCGCCGATCGCCACCGTGCCATCGGCGCGCACCTTGGCGGCCCAGCGCTTTTTGGCGTCGTAGAGCGTCGCGCCCGGCATCATCAGCCCGGTGTCGATCAGGCTGACGAAGGCAACGCGCGGCTCGGCTCGCTTGCCGGTAAGCACGGTGAGATCCGCACCGTCCAGCGGCCGCACCGCATCGATGCGCTCGTTGGCGGCGTCGATATAGGCCTGCTCGCGTTCGATGCCCACGAAATGGCGGCCGAGGCGTTTTGCGACCGCGCCGGTGGTGCCGGAGCCGAAGAAGGGATCGAGCACGATGTCGCCCGGTTTGGTCGAGGCCATCATGATGCGGGCGAGCAGCGCTTCCGGCTTCTGCGTCGGATGCAACTTGTCGCCATTGTCGTTCTTCAGCCGTTCGCCGCCGGTGCAGATCGGAAACAGCCAGTCGGAGCGCATCTGGATGTCGTCATTGGACGCCTTCATGGCTTCATAGTTGAAGGTATAGCCCTTGCCCTTCTGGTCGCGCGAGGCCCAGATCATCGTCTCATGCGCGTTCTGGAAGCGGCGGCCGCGGAAATTCGGCATCGGATTGGTCTTGCGCCAGACCACGTCGTTGAGGATCCAGAAGCCGAGATCCTGCATCTTGGCGCCGACCCGGAAGATGTTGTGATAGGAGCCAATGACCCAGATGGTGCCGTTGGGCTTCAGGACCCTCCGCGCCGCCAGGAGCCAGGCGCGGGTGAAGGCGTCATAGGCCTCGAAACTCTCGAACTGGTCCCAGTCGTCATCGACGGCGTCGACCTTCGACTGATCAGGGCGGTGCAGGTCGCCGTCGAGCTGCAGATTGTAGGGCGGATCGGCGAAGATGACGTCGATCGACTTTTCGGGCAGCCGGTCGAGCGCGGCAACGCAATCGCCCTTGAGGATCGTGTCCAGCCATTCGGATTGCTGGGGAGCATGGGATAGCTCGTCGAGAAGACGCACGGCAGACATTCTGACACCCAAGGCACGCGTTACTGTTTACTCTCCGTTATGGTTACCGATCAGCGTAAATATTCGGTGAAGACTGCAGAGTTTGCGAAGGTGGCCCTGTTGGTGTATGCCGCGCCGCCTGAGCCTCCCGAGCCCCCTTCATCCTCCCATTGTCCGGATCACCATGCCCCAGCCAGACCTTGTCATCTTCGATTGCGACGGCGTGCTCGTCGATTCCGAAATCATCGCCGCTCGCGTCGAGGCGGAACTGCTGACCTTGGCCGGGTACGAAATCTCCGCGGAAGAGCTCGCCGAGACCTACGCTGGTCTGACGTTCAAGGACATCATGATGCGGGTCGAGGAGAAGTCCAGCATCCCGTTCCAGGTATCGTTGATCGACCGCGCCGAAGAGCTGGTCGACCGTAAATTGCGCAGCGACGTACGCGCCATCGATGGCGCGCGCGAGGCAGTCGCCGCGGTGACCATGCAGCGTTGCATCTGTTCCAATTCACGCTCGGAGCGGATCGAATTCATGCTGGAGAAGGTTCACCTGATGCCCTTCTTCAAGGACCGCATTTTTTCCGCGATGGAAACACCGACCGGAAAAACCAAGCCTGCCCCAGACGTGTTCCTGTTCGCGGCGGAGAAACTCAACGCAAACCCGTCGAACACGTTCGTCATCGAGGATTCCGTGCACGGCGTCCACGGCGCCAGGGCGGCCGGCATGCGGGTGATCGGCTTCACCGGCGCCACCCATAGCTATCCCGGCCATGCCGACGCGCTGACCGAGGCCGGCGCCGAAACGGTGATCCGCCGATGGGCGGAGCTGAAAAGCGTGATCGCCGCGCTGTCGGAATGGTCGGACGCCTGAGAAGCGTGCGCCGCGACGCACGCCTCGTGCAACTGCCGCGATCAAGTCTAGTTCGTCGCGGCAGCTCTCTTCCTGTGGGTCTTCTTCGGCTTGTCCGTCGTTGCCTTCGGCGCGTTTTCATCATAGCCGGCAAAGGCCTGATAGTCCTGCGCCGTCGGCTCGGGCACGACGACATTGGAATCGGTGAAGACGAACTGGGTGGCGACCGAGGGGTCGGTGACCTGGACCTGATACTGGTGAAGCTGCGAGTAAAGGACCTCGGTGCCATGCATCACGGCGGTGCGGATCGGCATGGTGATGGTGCCGGGCGAGAATTTCGGTCCCGGCACGATTTTGCCGGCGACCGCGATCTTCATCGTCAACTGGCCGTTGGCACGGCTGCAGTCGCGTGTCACGTCGCTGACCGATGCCTGGTAGATGATGTTCGCCGACTCGTCGGGCGGAGTAGCAGCGGCGGCGGCGGCCTCAGCCTGGGCCGCGGCGTCCTGCGCGGCGTCTCCCGTCTTCTTGAGCCTGGGCTTGGGCTTCTGGGCGTCCTTGGAATAGGTGTTGTAGAATGCCGTGCCGTCTCGCACCGTCACCCTCGGACAATAGGCCTGCAGCTGGCTGGCCAGTATTTTGGGATCCTGCGGCGGCGGTGGCGCGGTTGGGTCCTTCTTGCCGATGCCAAGGTTCAGGATGCCATTGTCGCCCGATTGGCAGCCGGCGGCGGCAAGCATAAAGCCGGTGAGCGCAAGACCCGCCAAAAAGTGACCACTGAATGTACGAAACGCCATGAAACTGCACTTCCCTCTCGCAAAGCTGGTGACGTATATCAACCGCGCGGCAAAAATGCGACTGAGCCAGCGCGGAAATTAACCACCTTGCGGTGGACGGAAAAGCCAAGCAGTAACGGATTTGTGACATGCAATATGTGAGTACCCGCGGGGAAGCCCCCGTTCTTGGATTTTCCGACGCCGTGCTGGCTGGCCTGGCGCGCGACGGCGGGCTCTATGTGCCGCGCGAGTGGCCGCAGTTTTCCGCGGCCGATATCCGCGCCATGCGCGGCCTTGCCTATCCCGATCTTGCCATCCGCGTGCTGTCGCCGTTTCTCGGCGACGAAATCCCCGCACCCGTCTTCGAACGCCTGGTGCGCGAAGCCTATGCCACCTTCCGCCACGAGGCCGTCTGCCCGCTGGTGCAAACCGGCCCCAACACCTTCATCCTGGAGCTCTTCCACGGGCCGACGCTCGCCTTCAAGGACGTGGCGATGCAGCTTCTGGCCCGGCTGATGGACCATGTGCTTACCGAACGCGATCAGCACGCCACCATCGTCGGCGCCACCTCGGGCGATACCGGCGGGGCGGCAATCGATGCGTTTGCCGGGCGCAGCCGCACCGACATCTTCATCCTTTTCCCGCACGGTCGCGTCTCGCCGGTGCAGCAGCGGCAGATGACGACATCGACGGCTGAAAACGTCCACGCGCTGGCGATCGAAGGCAATTTCGACGATTGCCAGGGCCTGCTCAAGGACATGTTCAACGATCATGGCTTTCGCGACCGGGTTGCGCTTTCTGGCGTCAATTCGATCAACTGGGCCCGCATCATGGCCCAGATCGTCTATTATTTCTCCTCGGCGCTGTCGCTCGGCGCGCCGGACAGGCCGGTCTCCTTCACCGTGCCGACCGGCAATTTCGGCGATATCTTCGCCGGCTACGCAGCCAAGAAGATGGGCCTGCCGATCGAACGGCTGGTCATCGCCACCAACGACAACGACATCCTGGCGCGGACCTTCGCGACCGGCGAATACCGCACCAAAGGCGTCTTTGCGACCACCTCGCCGTCGATGGACATCCAGGTGTCGTCCAATTTCGAACGCTTGCTGTTCGAGGCCTCAGGCCGCGACGCCGCGACCGTGCGACGCTACATGGACGGCCTGAAGCAGTCCGGCGCTTTCACCATCGAACCCCAGCAAATCGCCGGGATGCGGTCCGATTTCGATGCCGGCCGCGCTGATATGGACGAGGTCGCCGCCACCATCCGCTCGACGCTCGCGGCCAGCAACTACCTGCTTGATCCGCACACCGCGGCAGCCGTGCATGTCGCGGCGGGCAAGGCGTCAGGCGCCGTGCCGATGGTGGTGCTGGGCACCGCCCACCCGGCAAAGTTTCCGGCCGCCGTCGAAGCAGCCAGCGGCGTGTCGCCCGCACTGCCCGCATGGCTAGGTGGGTTGATGACGTCGGAGGAAAAATACACGGTACTTCCATCCGACCTGAAAATGGTGGAAGATTACGTCGGCCGCCGTGCACGGGCGGCGCGTTAGGGAGTAGTAGCCATATGGGTGTTGAGGTAAGCCGTCTGTCGAACGGCCTGACAGTCGCCACCGAAACCCTTCAAAGCATCGAATCGGTTGCCCTTGGAGCCTGGGTCAAGTCGGGTGCCCGCAATGAACGTGACGACGAGCATGGCATGGCCCATCTGCTCGAGCATATGGCGTTCAAGGGTACGAAAAGGCGAAGCGCCTTCGAAATAGCCTCGGAGATCGAGGACGTCGGCGGCGAGATCAACGCCGCCACCAGCGTCGAGACCACCTCCTACTATGCCAGGGTGCTCTCCGACGATGTGCCGCTGGCCGTCGACATTCTTGCCGACATCCTGCAGGAGTCCGAGTTCGACCCACAGGAACTCGAACGCGAGCAGCATGTGATCCTGCAGGAGATCGGCGCCGCGCACGACACGCCCGACGACATCGTCTTCGACCGCTTCACCGAGACGGCGTTTCGCCACCAGACCATCGGCCGCTCGATCCTTGGCACGCCGGAAACCGTCAAATCCTTCACCTCGAAGCAGTTGCACGATTTCATCGAACGGCAATATGGCGCCGAGCGGATGGTGATCGTCGCTGCCGGCGACATCAAGCACGACAATTTCGTGCGCGAGGTCGAAAAGCAACTCGGCGGCTTCCGCAGCAAGGCCGACAGCACCATCCCGCAATATGCGCAATATGTTGGCGGCGACTTCCGCGAGGATCGCGACCTGATGGATGCGCAGATCGTGCTGGGGTTCGAAGGCCGCGCCTATCATGTGCGCGACTTCTACGCCTCGCAGGTGCTGTCGATGATCCTCGGCGGCGGCATGTCGTCGCGCCTGTTCCAGGAGGTCCGCGAAAAACGCGGCCTGTGCTATTCAGTCTATGCCTTCCATTGGGGCTTTTCCGACACGGGCGTCTTCGGCGTCCATGCCGCCACCGGCCAGAGCGACATCGCCGAACTGGTGCCTGTCATCATCGACGAACTGCAGAAGGCCGGCGAGAAAATCCTGCAGGAAGAACTCGACCGTGCGCGTGCCCAGTATCGCGCCGGGCTGATCATGTCCGCCGAAAGCCCGGCCAGCCGGGCTTCGCAGATCGCACGGCAACTGCTTCTGTTTGGCCGGCCGATCGCCAAGGAGGAACTGATGGAACGGCTGGCGGCGCTGACGATCGAGCGGCTGACCGATCTGTCGTCGCGATTGTTCTCGACCAAGCCGACGCTTACCGCTGTCGGGCCTGTGGGCACACTGGCGCCATACGAAACGATCCTCGAATCGCTCGCAGGCACGCAGACCACGGCCCGCAAGCTCGCCGTCTAAGCCCCTCAAAGCGCCATGTTCGCGCTCCCTTTCTTCCGCCGTGATCTGCCGGCGCTGAAAGGCGACCGCGTCACGCTACGCGTGCCATTCACCAATGATTACCGCGAGTGGGCGGCGGTGCGCGGTGAAAGCCGCGCCTTCCTCGAACCTTGGGAGCCCCGCTGGACTCCCGACGAACTCGACCGCAACGCATGGCGGCTGCGCATCAGCCGCTACCGCGAAGACTATGCGCAAGGGACGGCCATCGCCTTCTTCATCTTCGAAAGGAGCAGCGGCAAACTGGCGGGCGGCATCACGCTCGGCAACATACGCCATGGCGTCTCGCAAAGCGGCCATGTCGGCTACTGGATCGGCGAGCGCTTTGGCGGCCGCGGCTTGATGACCGACGCGGTCAAGGTGGTGACCCGCTTCGCCTTCGATACGCTGAGGTTGCACCGGATCGAAGCGGCCTGTATTCCCGACAACGCCCGGTCGATCCGCGTGCTTGAAAAAGCCGGATTCCGGCGCGAAGGACTTCTGCGATCCTATCTCAGGATCAACGGCATCTGGCAGGACCACTACCTCTACGCCCGGATCGCGGACGATCCGCCGGGCGTTGGAACGAAGGACTGATTTTGACGAATTTCCTGCGAAACGGGCCGCTGTTCGCCTTTGTCCTCACGACAATCCTGACGCTGTGCGCGGCGACCTCGGCCTTCGCCGTCGAACCGATCAAGATTGCCCGCGACGACGTCGCGCTCGATCTTTCCGGTGCCGTCGAGATCTACCGGAACCAGGGCGAGAATTTCCAGGTGTCGACCGCTCCGGGTCCGGATGGGATCGTGCGGCGCATCGAGGTCGAGGCCAATGACGCGCGTTCGACCGGCGACTGGGCGGTGTTCGCGCTGGCCAACACCACCGACCAGCAACTCGACAGGCTGATCGTCGCACCGCATTTCCGCCTGGTGAATTCGGGCATCTTCTGGCCGGATCTCGGCTCGACCCGCATCGCCGCCATCACGCCTAGCGAAGGCTTCGCGCTCGACCGCCAGACCAGCCCCGACGCCGACGTGTTCCGGGTGACGCTGAACCCCGGCACGGTCATCACCTTCATCGCCGAGTTGGCCTCGCCGAAGCTGCCGCAGGTTTACCTGTGGGATCCGGAATCCTACAAGGACTCGGTCAATTCCTACACGCTGTTTCGCGGCATCGTCATCGGCATCGCCGGCCTGCTGGCGCTGTTCCTGACCATCCTTTTCGTGGTCAAGGGAACCTCGATGTTCCCGGCGACCGCAGCACTTGCCTGGGCGGTGCTGGCCTATATCTGCGTCGATTTCGGCTTCCTCAACAAGATCATCGAAATCTCGCCCGGCAACGAGCAGATGTGGCGGGCGGGAACGGAGGTGGCGCTGGCGGGAACCTTCGTGGTGTTCCTGTTCGCCTACCTCAACCTCAACCGATGGCACGGCCATTTCAGCTACGGTGCATTGGTCTGGATCCTCGGACTGGTGCTGATCGCCGGCGTCGCCATCGTCGACCCGGCGGTCGCCGCCGGCATCGCCAGGCTGTCCTTCGCCGCCACGGCGCTGACCGGGCTCGGCCTGATCATCTTCCTCGGCATACGCGGCTACGACCGCGCCATCATGCTGGTGCCCAGTTGGGTCATGGTGCTGTTGTGGCTGTGCGGATCGTGGATGGCGATCACCGGCATGCTCGACAACGATATCGCCCAGCCGGCCTTGGGCGGCGGGCTGATCCTGATCATCCTGTTGATCGGTTTCACCGTCATGCAGCATGCCTTTGCCGGCGGCGCGCTGCATCAGGGCCTGTTTTCCGACCTCGAACGGCAGGCACTGGCCGTGGCCGGATCGGGCGACACGGTTTGGGACTGGG
The DNA here is from genome assembly GCF_040317725.1 of Mesorhizobium sp. M1396. Lineage (NCBI taxonomy): Bacteria > Pseudomonadati > Pseudomonadota > Alphaproteobacteria > Hyphomicrobiales > Phyllobacteriaceae > Mesorhizobium > Mesorhizobium sp. M1396. Next base: position 109,198 of record NZ_JAMYLA010000008.1, read on the forward strand.
ACGTGCTGCGCGACCGCGTCGTCACCAAACCCGATGTCAGCATCCAGCTCGGCCTGGCGCCCAACAGCCTCGGTGGTGCCGCACGCAACTGGCTGCCGGTGCTGCATGCCGACGACCGCGACACGTTCCGCACGACGCTCGACGTGGTGCTCGAACACCGGCGCGGCCGGGTGTCACAGAACTTCCGACTGCGCGGCGCCGACGGCCATTATCACTGGTTTTCGCTGCGCGCGCGCCCGGTAATCGGATCGGACGGCGAGGTCATTCGCTGCGTCGGCACCATGGTCGACGTGACCGAGCAGAAGAAATCCGAGGAGCGGCTGCTGCACGATGCCGTGCACGACAATCTGACCGGCCTGCCGAACCGCGAATTGCTGATGAACCGGCTGGAAGCAATCATCTCGATCGCGCGTACCGAAGAGAAAGTGCGCCCGACCGTCTTCGTCATCGACATCGACCGTTTCAAGCAGGTCAATGACGGTCTCGGCATCTCGGCCGGAGATACCATCCTTTTGACCATCGCACGCCGTCTGCACCGGCTGCTCAAGCCGAAGGATTCACTGTCGCGCTTTGCCGGCGACCAGTTCGCGCTGATGCTTTTGTCCGAACAGGACCCTGCCCGCATCGCGGCCGTCGCGGACGCCATCAAGCATGCCATCAACAACCCGATCACCTTTGCCAAGCGCGAGATCGTGCTGACGGCCTCGATCGGACTGATCACCTGGAACTCGCCGCAAATGTCGGCCGAGGACATGGTCAAGGATGCCGAGTTGGCCATGCATCAGGCCAAGCGCTTCGGCGGCGATCGGATCGAGCCGTTCCGCCCGGCCTTCCGCACCGTCGGCACCGATCGGCTGCAGTTCGAATCCGACCTGCGGCGCGCCATCGAGCGGCGCGAATTCACGCTCGCCTACCAGCCGATCGTGCGGCTGGAGGATGGCAGCGTCGCCGGCTTCGAGGCCCTGCTGCGCTGGGACCATCCGCGCCGCGGCATGATCCCGCCGGCGGATTTCATCCCGGTCGCCGAGAGCTGCGGGCTGATCGTGCAGCTTGGCCTGTTCGCCATGCAGCAGGCGGCGGAAGACCTCGCCGGCTGGCAAAAACAGATCGGCGACGCGCCGCTGTCGGTCTCGGTCAACCTGTCCAGCCGCCAGCTGATCCGCCGCGACCTGGTCAGCGACGTGCGCTCGGTCATCGCGCGCGCCAATCTGAAGCCGCGCTGCTTCCGGCTCGAACTCACCGAATCGCTTGTCATGGACAATCCCGAGCAGACCGCCCATGTGCTGACCAAGCTGAAGCAGCTCGGCATCGGCCTGTCGCTGGACGATTTCGGTACCGGCTATTCGTCATTGGCCTATCTGACGCGTTTCCCCTTCGACACCATCAAGATCGACAAGAGCTTCGTCGACGACAACACGCCGAAGCGCGCGGTGCTGCTCAAATCGATGGTCAACATGGCGCATGAACTTGGCCTGTCCGTCGTCGCCGAGGGCATTTCGGACGAAAGCGATGCGCTGGAATTGCGCCAGATGGGCTGCGAATATGTTCAGAGCTTCATGTTCGGCGCGCCGATGCCGGGCGACCAGGTGCTGAAGACGCTGAAGGAGCAATATCCGCTGACGCAAGCGTGAGAAGCTTAGGCGTGTCCGGCGGCGAGGCTGAGATGGGCGAGATCGATGCCGATCGCGGCAAGAATCCGGTCGTATTTGCGCTCGATGTCGGTGTCGAACAGAAGCTCGGCATTGGCCGGGCAGGTCAGCCAGCCATTCTCGGCGATCTCGGTCTCCAACTGGCCGGCGCCCCAGCCGGAATAGCCGAGCGCCATTAGCGCGTGACGAGGGCCGCGCCCGGACGATATGGCGCGCAATATGTCGACGGTCGCAGTCAGGCAGATGTCGTCCGAAACCGTCAACGACGATTCCACCCGGTAGTCGCCCGAATGCAGGACGAAGCCCCGGCTGCGATCCACGGGGCCGCCATTGCGCACGACGAAGTCGCGCGCCTGCGCCGGCAGGCGGATCGCCTCCTGTTCGTTCATGATGCCCAGTTGCACGAGCAGGTCCGGAAACAGCATCTGCTGCGTCTGGTTGATGATCAGCCCCATGGCGCCTTCATCGGAGTGCGCACAGATATAGACTACCGAGCGCGTGAAACGGTCGTCCTTCATGCCGGGCATGGCAATCAGGAACTGATCGTCGAGAAAGCCGCGGCTGGCGGCCGTCTTCTTGTGGCGCAACAAGTCCATGAAAGGGAGCGTAACGCGTTTCCAAAGCGCCGAAAAGATGCACTGTGCGCGATTCGACCAAAGCCCATGCCGGCGGCTGGAGCATTTCTCCCCTCAAGGTCACGCAAATATGATACCGGCAAGGTCATGAGATCATTGCGCGGCCACGAACGGACGATCAAATCACCGCCATGCAAAGCTTGAAAATCCTGCTGCTCGGCGCCGCCATCGGCTCGGCAACCGCTCTTCCCGCCGCCGCCTCCTCATCGGCATGGTACAACAGCGAAGGCGGTAAGGTCCGGCTGGTGACATCAGGCCAACCCGACGACGCCGGCCGCATCCAGGGCGTTCTCGACATAGCGCTCAAGCCCGGCTGGAAAACCTACTGGCGCGACCCGGGAGACGCGGGCGTGCCGCCCCAGCTCGACATTTCCGCCAGCACCAACATCGCCGACGCCGCTCTGTCGTTTCCTGCTCCCCAGCGCCACGACGACGGCTATGGCAAATGGGCAGGCTACAACTATCCGGTTTCGCTGCCCGTGACATTCACGCTGGCGACGCCGAACCAGCCGGCGGTGATCGATGCCGACATCTTTCTCGGTATTTGCGAAACGATCTGCATCCCGGTGCAGACGCGGCTGACCGTTGATCCTGCCTCCGACCCGGACAACGCCGAGGACGCGGCGCTGGTGAAGGCAAGTTTTTCGGCATTGCCGGCGCCCGCAGGGGCCGATTTCGGCATCAAAGTCCTGCCGGGCGACCACGAAACGCTGATTGTCGAGGCGAGTCTTCCCGGCGATCCGGAGGCGGCGGATTTCTTCGTTGCCGGCGAGCGGGATTATATGTTCGGCACCCCAGCGCGCAGCGAAAAGGACGGCAAGCTGATTTTCACCGTGCCGATCCTCAATCGCCCGTCGACGACGCCGACGGACGGCGGGCTTCACTACACGCTGACGAGTTCGGCGGGCGCGGTCGAAGGGCTTCTGCCTTTCCCTTGATCCAGCCTGCCCGAACGGTTGCAGGAAGCCATTGAGTTCGCTACGCAAAGACACACCCTTCCCGATTTTCCCAAGCGAGGAATTCATGACCATTTCCGTTGGCGACAAGCTGCCTGACGTGACCTTCAAGACAATGACCGCCGATGGCGCCAAGCCGATCACCGGGGCCGAGATCTTCTCCGGCAAGAAGGTGGTGCTGTTTGGGGTTCCCGGCGCCTTCACGCCGACCTGCAGTAACAACCATTTGCCCGGCTATCTCGAGAACCATGACGCCATCCTGGCGCGCGGTGTCGACACCATCGCCGTCGTTTCGGTGAACGATGCGCACGTCATGGGCGCCTGGGCGCGCTTCACCGGCGGTGAGGGCAAGATCCTGTTCCTCGCCGACGGCAATGGAGATTTCGCCAAGGCGACCGGCCTCGACTACATCAGCAACGATATGGGGCTGCGCTCGAGGCGCTTCTCAATGGTCATCGACGATGGCAAGGTCACCGCGCTCAATGTCGAGACCAAGCCCGGTGTCGACGAGTCCGGCGCGGCTCATATTCTGGGACAGCTCTGAACTTCAGCGAGGCGTCGGGCGTGGACCGCAACCACGATCGCGCCTGTAGTCCAGGGTTTGCCTCTGGGGAGACCTTAGCGATGTTTGACATCTTCTGGCGCGCTATCGCGATTGGCATCGGCGCCACCGTGGCGATGGACCTGTGGGCCATCTTCCTCCACAAGGCATTCGGCCAGCCACGGCCGAACTGGGGGCCGGTCGGTCGCTGGGTCTGGCATCTCCGCGACAAAGTCTTCCACGACGATATCGGCAATGCAGTCCCCTACGCGCATGAAAAGGCGCTGGGCTGGGCCTTCCACTATTTTGTCGGCATGGTCTACGGCATCATCCTGGTGGTGCTGGCCGGAGCGGGCTGGCTTGCAGCGCCGACCTTCCTGCCAGCCTTTATCCTCGGCATCGTCACCGTCGGCGCCGGCTGGTTCCTGCTGGCGCCCGGCCTGGGCGCCGGCTGGGCGGCCTCGAAGCGGCCCAATCCGATGCAAATCCGTGCCCTCAATTTGGTATCGCACACGGTGTTCGCGCTCGGGCTGTATGGCACGGCGTTGTTGATCCGTTAGAGCAGTTCACCGTTTCACGGAAACGGTAAAACTGCCGTCCGGCTCCCGGAATCAATAGCTCTGGGTCGAACGCCGCACCTTTGCGACGGCCGGCTGTGTTGCCTGCGCGGCTGGCTTTGGCGCTGCCGCAGGCTTGAACGGGCCTTTCTTGAACGGTGCCATGCCCTCGCGCGCGAGTTCGTCGGCGCGCTCGTTTTCAGTATGGCCGGCATGGCCCCTGACCCAGTTCCAGGTGACCTTGTGGCGCCTGTTGGCCTCGTCGAGCGCCTGCCAGAGTTCACCGTTCTTCACAGGCTTCTTGTCGGCGGTCTTCCAGCCGTTCCTCTTCCAGCCGTGGATCCACTTGGAAATGCCGTCCATGACATATTTGCTGTCGGTGTGAAGCTCGACCGAGCAAGGTTCCTTCAGCGCGTTCAGCGCCGAGATGGCGGCGAGAAGTTCCATGCGGTTGTTGGTCGTCTCGGCCTCGCCGCCGGAAAGCTCCTTGGTGGTGCCGTTGAAGCGCAGGATCGCGCCCCAGCCGCCGGGGCCGGGATTGCCCGAACAGGCGCCGTCGGTGAAAATCTCAACCTGTTTGCTCATGACACCCCATATTCGGCCAATCCATATTCCGAAGGAGATCTGATGGCCCGGTGAAAACGCATCCTGCGGATATACTCGGTCGGATCGCGTTTCATCACCAGCCCGCCATTCGGAACAGTCAGCCAGTCGTACAGCCGGGTCAGCATGAAACGTAGCGCCGAACCGCGCGCCAGTATCGGCAGCGCCGCCCTCTCCTGGTCGCTTAGGGGACGCACGCTCTGATAGCCGGCAAGCAACGCCTTGCCCTTGGTGAGGTTGAAGGAAAAATCCTTCTCGAAGCACCAGGCATTGAGGCAGGTGGCGACATCGTAGGCATAAAGGTCGTCGCAGGCGAAATAGAAATCGATCAGGCCGGACAGCTTTTCGCCGAGGAAGAAGACGTTGTCCGGGAAAAGATCGGCATGGATGATGCCTTGCGGCAGGTCTTTCGGCCAGTTCCGCTCGAAATCGGCGAAGTCGGCATCGACCTCGGCCGCTAGGCCCGGCTCGACCTCGTCGGCGCGATCGCGCGCCGCGTTCCAGAGCTTGCGCCAGCCGTCTATGGCCAGCGCATTCGGACGCGTCATCGAAAAATCGGCACCAGCTAGATGCAATTGCGCCAGCGCCTTGCCGACCTCGGCGCAATGCGTTGCTGTCGGCCGCCGCAGCGAAAGCCCTTCGAGGAAGGTGATGATGACCGCCGGCCGGCCCGCGAGCGTGCCGATGACGCTGCCGTCATCCGCGGTCACCGGCAGCGGGCAGGACACGCCCTTGTTGGCGAGATGGCTCATCAGCCCGAGGAAAAACGGCAGATCCGCCTTCTCGACGCGCTTTTCATAAAGCGTCAGGATGTAGGAGCCACTAGAGGTGTGCAGCAGGAAGTTCGAGTTCTCGGTGCCTTCGGCGATGCCCTTGTAGGACAGGAGCTCGCCGACCGGATAGTGCTTCAGGAACGCGCCAAGTTCGCCTTCCGCAACGTCGGTGTAGACCGCCATGTGCCTTACGCGGCTCCATTGACGAAGGCCATGTCGGCCCGCGTCAGTTCGACATCGCGCAGTACCCGCATGACCGGAAAATCCTCCGTTTCCGTGGCCGTGATGGCCAGATCGATCGTGACATCGAAGCGTTGCCGGAACGCATCGATGATCTCGTCGACGATGATTTCGGGCGCCGACGCGCCGGCCGACAGGCCAAGCGTCGAAATGTTGGCGATGTCATTCCACGGAATCTCGGCGGCGCGCTGCACGAGAAGCGACATCGAGGCGCCGGCACGTTCCGCCACTTCGACAAGCCGCCGCGAATTGGAGGAATTGGGCGCGCCGACGATCAAATAGAGATCGGCGCCAGCCGCGGTCTCCTTGACCGCCTCCTGGCGATTGGTGGTGGCGTAGCAGATCGATTCCGCCGCCGGCGCTTGCAGGGCCGGAAAGCGATCCTGCAAGGCGCGGATGATGCCGGCGGTGTCCTCGACCGACAGCGTGGTCTGGGTAACGAAACCGAGCGCCCGCGGGTCGGCGGGCGCGAGCTTTGCCGCATCGGCTTCTGTCTCGATCAGCGTCACCGCGCCGTCCGGGAGTTGCCCCATGGTGCCGATCACCTCGGGATGTCCGGCATGACCGATCAAGAGCACATGCCTGCCAAGCCGCTGATGGCGCATTGCCTGCTTGTGGACCTTCGACACCAGCGGGCAGGTGGCATCGAGATAGAAAAGGTTGCGCGCCTGGGCATCCGCCGGCACCGACTTCGGCACGCCATGCGCCGAGAACACGACTGGCGACTGCCGGTGTTCGGCCGGGATCTCGGAGAGCTCCTCGATGAAGACGGCGCCAAGGCTTTGCAGTCCCTCGACGACGTAACGGTTGTGCACGATCTCGTGACGGACATAGACCGGCGCGCCATATTTCTTCAGCGCCAGCACGACGATCTGGATGGCACGGTCGACACCGGCGCAAAAACCGCGCGGCTGGCAAAGCCGGATCGTCAGGGGTGGTTTGGTCGTTGCTTGAAGCATGAATCCAGGCCGGTTGATCAGAGCCGAAATGAGGTGCCTACCCCCGCCCTGTCAAGGGCATCGGTAGAGAGAGGGGGCGTCGGGCGCGTTCATTCCTCTTTCGCGGGACGGCGAAGCCGCAGGATGAGCACGGCGGCGAGTGCCGCGGCAAGGCCATACCAGGTCATCGCATATTGCAGATGGCTGTTCGGCAGATCGATGATGGTGACGCCGCCAACCGGCAATCCGCCTGGATTTGGCGTCTTGTCGGCATCGATGAAGATCGGCACCAGCGCGGCGCCCGCCGGCAGCCCGGCGCTCGCCGCCATCGCGTCGCGGTCCTTCCAGTAGAAGATGTTCTTCGCCACATCATTGTCGGGAAGCATCATCGACGGCTTTGCCGGCAGCGGATTGCGGGCAAGGCCCATGATCGTCACCCTGCCCGTCACCTGTCCCTTGGCGCGCTTGGCGGCATCCTTCAGCTCGTACGGTACGAAACCGCGATTGACCAGGACGAAGCGGCCATCGTCGAGGCCAAGCGGCGTATAGACGTTGAAGCCGGCTTCGCCTTCCCAGGTCGCGTAGAAATGCCGTTCGCCTTGATGCAGGAACGTGCCGGTGACGGTGACCGGCGTGTAGTCGACGTCGCCGGTGGCGGCGAATTCTTTCTCGATTTCGGCTAGCGGCCGTGGCGCTGAATGGGTGCGCTGGTCGATGGTCTGGAGAAGACCTTCCTTCCAGTACAGGCGCTGGACCTGCCAAGTGCCGAGCGCCAGCAGGATCAGGAACAGCGCCAGACCAAGGCCGAACAGCAATGCCGTCCGTGGCCGCGAGCGGCCACCGGCTTTGATGGACGCCTCGCTCATTCGCCGCGATCCAGCCGCCCCTCGGCCGCCTTGTTGCGGTATTGCAGGGTGAGCAGAACGCCCTTGATCAACCGCAGCGCCGTCAGGCACAACACGACAGCCAGCGGGATCCAGACCAGCAGATGCAGCCACAGCGGCGGGCTCAGCGTGACTTCAACCCAGAGCGCCAGACCAACAATGAGGAAGCCGATGATCAGGATGACGAAAACCGCCGGTCCATCGCCGGCATCGGCGTAGGAATAGTCGAGGCCGCAATTGACGCAGCGCTTGCCGACGGTGAGGAAACCGGAAAACAGCCGCCCCTCGCCGCAGCGCGGGCAGCGGCCGTGCAGGCCGGCCGAAATCGGGTCGACCGGCGGCCAGATCGCCCTATCTTCACCCATTGAAGCGTCGTCGTCGCTCATTGCTTACCGCTCGATCTCGATCGGTGTGCCATCGGCCACCATTGCCCAGATTTCGTCCATGTCGGAGTCCGTAACCGCAATGCAGCCGTCGGTCCAGTCGACCAATTGAAGCAGCTCGGCAACATCGTGAGCATGAATGCGCAGATGGCAGGGAAGTGTCGGCCGCATCGTCCATCGATCGGCGATCATTGCGCCGGAAAGAAGAAGGCGGCCACGTCGCCGCGGCCGCCCCTCCCCAAATCGAAATCCTAAAAGCTAGATCAGTGGGCTTCGACCACCGCGCCGACCGATCCCCACACGTAGATCGATGCAAACAGGAACAGCCAGACCACGTCGACGAAGTGCCAGTACCAGGCGGCCGCCTCGAAGCCGAAATGCTGCTTTGGGGTGAAATCACCCTTCATCGCCCGGATCAGGCAGACAGCCAGGAAGATGGTGCCGATGATGACATGGAAACCGTGGAAGCCAGTCGCCATGAAGAAGGTGGCGCCATAGATGGAATCCTTGAAGGCGAACGGAGCGTGCATGTACTCATAAGCCTGCACCATGGTGAACAGCATGCCGAGGCCGACGGTCAGCACCAGCCCGTTGATCAGTCCCTTGCGGTCGCCATGGATGAGCGAGTGGTGCGCCCAGGTTACCGTGGTGCCTGACAGGAGCAGGATGACGGTGTTGTAGAGCGGCAAATGGAAGGGATCGAGAACCTCCATGCCCTTCGGCGGCCAGACGCCGCCGGTAAACGCGGTGCGGGCGTATTGCTGGGCTTCGCCGGCGAAAAGGCTGGCGTCAAAATAGGCCCAGAACCAGGCAACGAAGAACATCACCTCCGAGGCGATGAACATGATCATGCCGTAGCGCAGATGGAGCGACACGACGCGCGTGTGATGGCCCTCGTGCGCTTCCTTGATCGTGTCCGACCACCAGGCGAACATGGTGTAGAGGACGATCACGATGCCGATGAAGAACAGCCACGGATTGGCGATGTTGAGGCCGAAAATCGGGAAGCTGCCGCCCTTCAGATATTGCATCAGACAGACGCCGCCAAAGGCGGTGACGAGCGCTCCTACCGATCCCAGGAAAGGCCACGGGCTCGGGTCGACGAGATGATAGTCATGCTGTGGTTTTGCGTGCGCGTCTGCCATATCAACCCCCGAGATTTGCTTCGGTATTCGAAATTGTTTTGCTCTTGCCTTGAACCGGCTCCGACGACGCTACCGGCTTGTTCTTCTCGACCGGGAACATCGTATAGGACAGAGTGATCGTCTTTACGTCCTTCAGTTCCGGCACGTTGACGATGTCAGGATCCACGTAGAACAGGACCGGCATGTCCAGGGTCTCGCCGGGCTTCAGCGTCGTGTCGGTGAAACAGAAGCACTCGACCTTGTTGAAATAGGGCCCTGCCAGTTCCGGTTGCACATTGAAGGTGGCGCGGCCGGTCACGGGGCGATCGAACTTGTTGGTCGCCTTGTAGTGCGCTTGCACCGTCTCGCCGATCTTCATCGTCATCGAGCGCTGGACCGGCTGGAAGTCCCACGGCACGCCGGCGATGTTGGCATCGAAGCGAACGGTGATCTCACGGTCGAGCACACGGCCGGCATACTGCTTCTCGGCACGTTGCGTCGTGCCGCCATAGCCTGTCGCCTGGCAGAACATCTTGTAGAGCGGCACCGCGGCATAGGCCATGCCGATCATGCCGGTGAAGAAGGCAAGGCAGACGGCTGCGACGACGACGTTGCCGCTCTTCCCGGCAGGCCTTTTAGACGTCTCGACGCTCATCACATCGTGCCTGACAGATTGTGGCCGAACTTCACGATCGTCGCGATATAGAAAATGACGACCAGCACAGCCAACGCCACGCCGATGGCGACCGAACGGTTGCGTCTGGCCTTCCTCTGCCGCTCGGTCAGCGTGACCAGTTCGAGCTTTTCTTCGATCATGGTCATGCTCCGCTCATGGCAAGCGCGCGCTCGACGACGCTGTCGGCCAGATAGGCAGCGAAGATGGCGAAGAGATATAGCAGCGAATAGGCGAACAGAGCCTTGGCCGGTTTCATGACTCGGTCGTCATCGGCCATGCCAAGCACTTTCCAGGCATACCAGACAAAGCCGACCCCGAGCAGCGCGGCGGCCACGCCATAGACCGGCGTGGTGTAGCCAAGCAGCCAGGGCAGCACACCGACGGGGGCCAGAACCAACGCGTAAGCGAAGATCTGGCGACGGGTCGAAGCGTGTCCGGCGACGTTCGGCATCATCGGGATACCGGCCTTGGCGTAGTCCTCGGACTTGAACAGCGCCAGAGCCCAGAAGTGCGGCGGCGTCCACAGGAAAATGATCAGGAACAAGACAATGCTTTCAAGACTGACCGTCCCGGTCGCCGCGGCCCAGCCGATCACCGGCGGAATGGCGCCCGCGGCACCGCCGATGACGATGTTCTGCGGCGTCCAGCGCTTCAGCCACATCGTGTAGACGACGGCATAGAAGAAAATGGTGAAGGCCAGCAGCGTTGCCGCCAGCCAGTTGACCAGCACGCCGAGCGTCATCACCGACAGCACCGACAGCACCAGACCGAAGCTCAGCGCCTCGTGCGGCTGGATGCGACCGGACGGCACCGGACGGCTGGCGGTCCTGGTCATCACCGCGTCGATGTCGGCGTCGTACCACATGTTGAGCGCGCCCGAGGCGCCAGCACCAATGGCAATAGCCAGGATGGCGATCACGGCCAGCAGCGGATTGATGGTCACGGGTGCCGCGACCATGCCGACAAAGGCGGTGAACACCACCAGCGACATGACACGCGGCTTCAGCAGGGCGAAGAAATCGCCCGCTGTTGCTTCCGACATGCGAAAGCCCGCTTCGTCAATCAATGGGTCGTCGACAAGGGCCATGCGTACTTAAGTCCATTATTCCGTTGGCCAAAACCGCCGGCGTACCGGCGGTTTCGTATTCGAGCGGGCAGCCGCCTTACTTGATCTTCGGCAGTTGTTCCCACTGGTGGAAAGGCGGCGGCGAAGGCAGCTGCCATTCGAGAGTCGTTGCACCCTCGCCCCACGGGTTGGCACCGGCGATCCGCTTCTTCTGGAAAGCCTCGAACACGCAATAGAGGAAGATCAGGACGCCGACGGCCGAGATATAGGAGCCGATGGACGACACGTAGTTCCAGCCGGCAAACGCGTCCGGATAGTCGATCGTGCGGCGCGGCATGCCGGCGAGGCCGAGGAAATGCTGCGGGAAGAAGATCAGGTTGACGCCGACGAAAGTGACCCAGAAGTGGGTGTTGGCGATGACCGGCGAGTACATGTAGCCGGTCATCTTCGGGAACCAGTAGTACCAGCCGGCGAAGATGGCGAACACCGCGCCCAGCGACAGCACATAGTGGAAGTGGGCAATGACGAAATAGGTATCATGCAGCGAGCGGTCGAGACCGGCATTGGCCAGCTGGACGCCGGTAACGCCACCGATGGTGAACAGGAAGATGAAGCCCAGCGCCCACAGCATCGGCGTCTTGAACGAAATCGACCCACCCCACATCGTCGCGATCCAGGAGAAGATCTTCACGCCCGTCGGCACCGCGATGACCATGGTGGCGAAGACGAAATAACGCTGCGTGTCGAGCGACAGGCCGGTCGTGTACATGTGGTGGGCCCAGACGATGAAGCCGACGGCGCCGATCGCGACCATGGCGTAGGCCATGCCGAGATAACCGAACACCGGCTTCTTCGAAAAAGTCGATATGACGTGGCTGATGATGCCGAAGCCCGGCAGGATCAGGATGTAGACTTCCGGGTGACCGAAGAACCAGAAAAGGTGCTGGAACAGGATCGGATCGCCGCCGCCATCGGGAGCAAAGAAGGTCGTGCCGAAATTGCGGTCGGTGAGCAGCATGGTGATGCCGCCGGCCAGAACCGGCAACGAGAGCAGCAGCAGGAAGGCGGTGATCAGCACCGACCAGGCAAACAGCGGCATCTTGTGCAGCGTCATGCCAGGCGCGCGCATGTTGAAGATGGTGGTGATGAAATTGATGGCGCCAAGGATCGACGACGCACCGGCGATGTGGATCGACAGGATCGCCAGATCCATCGCCGGTCCGGGCTGGCCCGAGGTCGAAAGCGGCGGATAAAGCGTCCAGCCGCCGCCGACGCCAAAGGCTCCCGGCGCGCTCGGCACGAACATCGAGGTGAGCAGCAGGATGAAGGCCGGCGGCAGCAGCCAGAAGGAGATGTTGTTCATGCGCGGGAACGCCATGTCGGGCGCGCCGATCATGATCGGAACCATCCAGTTGGCAAAACCGCCGATCAGCGCCGGCATGACCATGAAGAAGATCATGATCAGCGCGTGCGCGGTGGCGAAGGCATTGTACATGCTCTTGCCGCCGTCGATCGCGGCGTCACCGTTCATGCCGTAGACCATCTGCGCCAGACCGCTGAAGATCTGGATGCCGGGCTCCTGCAGCTCCATGCGGATGGCGACCGACAGGGCACCGCCGATGATGCCGGCCATGATCGCGAAGATCAGGTAGAGCGTGCCGATGTCCTTGTGGTTGGTCGAATAGACCCAGCGCACCCAGCCGTGATAAGGCTTGTGGTCGTGCCCGTCGTGAGCTGCAGCGTCTGCCATGTTCCGCTCCGTTCCCTGATCTTTTCTGGCCGCGGCATCAGTTGCCGGCGGCCGCTACCTTGTTCTGGCCGTCGACCTCGGCCATCAGCGTCTTGTTGGCGCCGGGCAGATCGGTCTTGGCCGCCGTCAGCCAGGCCTTGAACTGCGCATCGGAGACGACACGGATGGCGATCGGCATGAAGGCATGGTCCTTGCCGCAGAGCTGCGAGCACTGGCCGTAGTAGAGGCCTTCCTTCTCCGCCTTGAACCAGGTCTCGTTGGTGCGGCCCGGAATGGCGTCGATCTTGATGCCGAACGACGGCATGGCAAAGGAGTGGATGACGTCGGTCGCGGTGACAAGCACGCGGGTCATGGTGTTGACCGGCACCACCATCTCGTTGTCGACGGCCAGCAGGCGCGGATATTCCTTGCGGTCCTCTTTGCCGGCGGCGGTGCGGTCGGTGTCCTGGAGGATCGCGGAGTTGAAGGAGAGCGTGTTCTCGGTCTGGTACTCGTAGTCCCAGTTCCACTGGTTGCCGGTCGCCTTGACGGTCAGCTTTGCTTCTTCCGGCGGCGTGTACTGCGCGGTCAGCAGCTGGAACGAGGGAATGGCGAGGCAGAGCAGAACGACGACCGGGCCGACAGTCCAGATCACCTCGATCAGCGTGTTATGGCTGGTCTTGGACGGGACCGGGTTCGCACTGGCGCGGAATCTCACGATGCAATAGGCGAGGAGAAGCAGCACCAGGATGGTGATCGGGACGATGAACCACATCGTGTAATTTCCGAACCATTCGATCTGCCGCATCATGTCCGTCGCCGGCGCCTGGAAGGTTGTCTCCCAGTTCTTTGGCTGGTCGGCATGGGCGGAAGTGCCGGCGAAAAACGTGATAGCGGCACAAGCACTTAGAAGCTTGGCACTTGCTGGAAACTTGGCGTTTGCCAGGAAATTTCTCATCGCCCTCATCGTCTCCCAGTTCCTCGCAGCTGTACCCACGAGAATAACGAACAACGCCGGGACGGGAATCCCGACTGTCTCAAGTTGGTTCAAACCATACTCTTTTTCCCTCCGCAAGAAAGGAGCGGGCAAAACCGTGCGGCATTTTTGCGCGCAAGCCCGGATGCGCCTTTGAAGGCAGCGGCGGCGGCCCCGAATCGCCTATGTTGGGCCAACGGTTGCATTCCTGCGGGCCGCTCGTACCGGGCGTCGCAATTCGGGCGAATTTGGCAGGGAAAAGCGCCGGATTGGCCTTTTCAGGGCAGACCGGTTGCGGTCTCATCCTTTACTTGGCTTTGGCGCGGCTTAAAGTGCCGTGATTCGCAATGGAGCCGTCATGAACTCTTGGCTTTCGAGAACCTTGGCGAAGGTCATCTTTCTCGCCGCCTTGTCCACGACGGGCCTGCCCGGCACGGCCACTGCCGCGCAGCCGAGCGGCACCGTCCGCTCGACGCACGGTGCATGGTCGATCATTTGCGACACGCCAGCTGGCGCCACGTCGGAACAATGCGTGATGATGCAGAACGTCGTCGCCGAGGATCGTCCGGAGATGGGGCTGTCGGTCGTCGTGCTGCGCACCGCCGACAACAAGGCGGAGATCCTGCGCGTGCTGGCGCCGCTCGGCGTGCTTTTGCCCAACGGGCTCGGCCTCAATGTCGACGGCAAGGATATCGGCCGCGCCTATTTCGTGCGCTGCTTCCAGGACGGCTGCTATGCCGAGGTCATTCTCGAAAAGCCGCTGCTCGACACGCTGAAGACCGGCACGTCGGCCACCTTCATCGTTTTCCAGACCCCGGAAGAAGGCATCGGCATCCCCGTCGATCTCAAGGGCTTCGCCGACGGTTTCGCCGCCCTGCCCTGACAGCTTAGCACTCGCTGGAAACCCAGCTCTGCAACTGGGATTCAATGGCTAGCGACATCAAGGACTTCATCAACCAGGAGTGACGTCGAGAAGCTGTCGGCGGAACGCATTTGTCTTCGCAATGCGACGGGACGATTGTCTCGACGCGCCTTCGCGCCTACATCGTGGCAAAGACCCATTCCTCCTGTGAACGGACGCGCCATGAACAGCCTGATCGGCCAATTCGACATTTCAGACGATCGCATCAAGCAGATCGTCGCCGAGACCATCAATGGTACCGACGACGGCGAACTGTTTCTCGAATACAGCGAAAGCGAAGCGCTGATGTTCGACAATGGCCGGCTGAAGACCGCCAACTTCAACACCGACCAGGGGTTTGGCCTGCGTGCCGTCGCCGGCGAAGCCAGCGGTTACGCGCATTCCAGCGATCTTTCCGAGGCCTCGCTGCTGCGCGCGGCCGACGCCGTTTCAACCGTCAAGGGCGGTTATTCCGGCACGCTGGCCGCCGCACCTGCCCGCACCAACCGCCATCTCTATGGCGACGAGAACCCGATCCCCTCGCCTTCCTTCGAGGCCAAGGCAAAGCTTTTGCAGGAAATCGACGCCTGGCTGCGCGCCGAGGATCCGCGCGTGCGCCAGGTTTCGGCCTCGCTCGCCGCCTCCTGGCAGCATGTCGAGATCGTGCGCGCCGACGGCCATGTGGTGCGCGATATCAGGCCGCTGGTCCGCATCAACGTCTCTGTCGTGGTCGGCAATGGCGACCGCCAGGAGAGCGGCTCCTACGGCATGGGCGGTCGCAAGGCCTTTGGCGAATTCCTGGTCGAGGACAGCTGGAAGCACGCCGCCAAGGAGGCGCTCAGGCAAGCCCTGGTCAATCTCGAGGCGATACCAGCGCCGGCCGGCACCTTCGACATCGTGTTGTCCAGCGGCTGGCCGGGCGTCATGCTGCACGAGGCTGTCGGTCATGGGCTGGAAGGCGATTTCAACCGCAAGAAGACCTCGGCCTTCGCCGGCCTGCTGGGCCAGCAGGTCGCCGCCAAGGGAGTGACCGTCGTTGACGACGGCACCATGCCCGAGCGGCGCGGTTCGCTGACGGTCGATGACGAAGGCACGCCTTCGGCCCGCAACGTGCTGATCGAGGACGGCAAGCTGGTCGGCTATATGCAGGATCGCCAAAACGCCCGGCTGATGGGCATGAAGGCAACCGGCAACGGCCGGCGCGAAGGCTATGCCCACCAGCCGATGCCACGCATGACCAACACCTATATGACGGCGGGCGACATGGAGCCGGACGAAATCATCGCCTCGGTCAAGAACGGCATCTATGCCGTGTCCTTCGGCGGTGGCCAGGTCGACATCACGTCGGGCAAATTCGTCTTTGGCTGTACCGAGGCCTACATGATCGAGAACGGCAAGGTGACGCAGCCGATCAAGGGCGCCATGCTGATCGGCAACGGTCCGGATGCCATGCATCGCGTTTCGATGATCGGCAACGACATGAAGCTCGACACCGGCATCGGCATGTGCGGCAAGGCCGGACAGGGCGTGCCGGTCGGCGTCGGCCAGCCACATCTGCGCATGAATCAGATGACGGTCGGCGGCACCAGGGTCTGATGCGATGGCCACTGGAGAAAAGTCCGTTGCCTCCAATTCAACCGACGATCAGGTCACACGGCCTGCTCCGGTCTTTCCCCCAACGCGACCGGAGGATGTGTTCGGGTCGCTGCCCAACAGAGGCAAGTCGAAAACACTGAGAGAAATGGAAACGGGCGTGCTCGCGGAAGCACGGCGTCGCCAAACCAGCGAATGATCTACCGTCGCCGTTTCGGCTTCTCCAGCAGCGCCACCGCCTCGACATGTGGCGACCACAGAAACTGGTCGATCGGGGTGACGCTTTTCAAGGTGTAACCGCCGTCGATGAGGATGCGCAAATCCCGCGCGAGCGTCACCGGATTGCAGGACACCGCGGCAACGTAGGGAACATCCGAACGGGCGATCTGCTTCGACTGGTCCTCGGCGCCCGCCCGTGGGGGGTCGAACACCAAGCCGTCGAAGGCATTCAATTCCTTGAATGTCAGCGGTCGGCGGAACAGGTCGCGGCGTTCGCCCGTCACCCGCTTCAGCCCGGTCGCGAAGCGCGATCCCCGGTCGAGTGCCGAAAGGGACGCCGCATCACCTTCCACCGCATGGACTTCCGATTTGGTCGCTAGCCGCAAGGCAAAGCTGCCGCAACCGGCGAAAAGATCCGCTACCTTCTTGGCATGCTTCAGATGTCCGCCGACGATATCGGCCATCGCCTGTTCGGCGGCCTCGGTCGCCTGCAGGAAGGCGCCCGGTGGAATGGCGACGGCCACGCCGCCGAACATAACCACCGGCTTTTTGGGTTCGATGACGATCTCGTCGTCGATCGAAAGCCGGGCAAATCCCCGGGCCATGACGAAGTTGGAGGCGACCCGACGTTGGTTCTCGCCCAGTTTGCCTGACTCATAGACCGCGACATCGAGCCCCGAACCTGTCACGGTGACCGCCATGCGGAACGATTTGGTGGTGGCGCAGACCAATTCAGCGAGTGCCTTCAAGCGATCGAGCGCGGCGACGATCTTCGGCAGCGAGATCGGGCATTCCTCGATGGAGATGATCTCCGGCGACAGATGCCGATAGAAGCCGAGCAGCATGCCCGTGTCGGTGCGCCGGGCGGCAAGCACGACACGGCGGCGCGTGTGCGGCGCGCAGGCGACCAGTTCGCCGATCTCGCAATCGATGCCTTTGCCCTTCAGCGCGTGCACCACCTTTTCGCGTTTCCACTGACGATAGGCTTCGGCTTCGAAATGCTGGAGGGCGCAGCCGCCGCATTCGGTGAAATGGCGGCAGGCGGGATCGATGCGCAGCGGCGAGGCTTCCAGCACCGCCATCAGCATGGCGCGATCCCTTTCGCGCGCGGCGGTGACCGTTTCGCCGGGCAGTGTGAAGGGGATGAACAGATCGCCTGTCTCGGTCTCGGCGATGCCGTCGCCCTGGGCGCCAAGTTTCCTGATGCTGAAGCGCGCGCTCATCGATCCTTGATCCCACCGAGCAGGAATTCGCGATTGCCGTCGCCGCCCTCGATCGGCGACAAATGCAGCCCGAGCGCGCGCCAGCCGGGAACGGCGTCCAGCCAATCCTGCAGCAGGCCGGCGACACGGGAGGCGTTGTAGGGATCTTTCAACAGACCACCCTTGCCGATCGCTTCGCGACCAGCCTCGAATTGCGGCTTGACCAGAAACATGGCCTTGGCGCCAGCTTTCGCAAGGCCAAGCGCCGGCGGCATCGCCAGTTTCAACGATATGAAGCTGACGTCGGAAACGATGAAATCCGGAATACGGCCGCCAAGATCGGCGACGGTGAGATCGCGTGCGTTCAGACCTTCGATCACCGTCACACGCGGATCTCCCCCGACATCAGGGTGCACCTGACCATGCCCGACATCGATGGCGGTGACGTGGGCAGCGCCGCGCTCCAGCAGAACCTGGGTGAAGCCGCCCGTCGAGGCGCCGATGTCGAGCGCCTCACAGCCGGCGGGATCGAGGCCGAAATGGTCGAGCCCGCCGATCAGCTTGAGCGCCGCGCGCGACACATAGCCTTGCGCCGGATCATCGATGGCGATGAGACATTGCGGCGAAACGCTCTGACCGGGCTTGCGGGCAAGGACGCCGTCGACAGTCACCGTGCCGCGTTCGACCGCGTCGCGGGCGCGCGAGCGGCTGGCAAACAGCCCGCGCTGAACGAGCAAGTCGTCGAGCCGCTGGCGTGCGCTGGCTGGCAGAGGTGAAGTCATCGGCCTTCATGGCGAAAGCGGACGACGATGGCAAGGGCACTAGCCCGGCATCGACGGGAAGCATTTCGTCTCCCATCCCTACCACCATGCCAAGCATTGGGCTTGAGACGACGGCGAGTATTTCTGTCACGCCCACCATCCTTTGAAAACTACACGCGGTGGCGCGCGTGGCTGCCGAAGCACCAGGCGTCGCCGTTTTGCGGACCACTGTCCCGAGTTCCAGAAATCTCATGGATCGTTAACCTATTTTTGTCGCATTTGCTTGAGGACTTAAATGTTATGACTGCGACAGCCCGCAAAACGGAATGAAGAGGCGGCAATCTTGGGAATGGCCAGCGAAATCGTCTACAAGGTGCTTGACCGGATTTCCGGTGCTGGCCTGCTGGCGACCGGACTTCTGTTGCTGACCGCTTTGCTCAGCGCTCTCGTCGCCTATTGGCGCACGGTCGAGAAAAAGAGCTGGAAAGAATTCTTCGAGTTCGCGGTCCCGCACGAGGTGATCACTCATCCCTCGGCTAGGGCTGACCTTTTGTTCTGGGTGACGAGGAAGGCCCTGATGCCATTCCTCATGCTGCCTGCCGGCATCGTCTTCGTCAGCGCCGTCGGCTATGCGACGAACTGGCTGCTCTCGACGCTCCTGGCGATCCAGCCGCCCCTTGTGGAAGGCCCGGCAGGGCCAGTGACGGTGACCATCTTCACCATCACCATGCTGCTCGCCTACGACATTTCGTACTATCTCTATCACGTCGCCCAGCACCGCTATCCGGTGCTCTGGGAACTGCACAAGGTGCACCATTCGGCCGAGGTGATGGTCGGCATCACCAAGGATCGCGTCCACCCGCTCGACGAATTGATGAACCGGGCCTGGGACGGCGTCATTCCCGGCATCTGCTTCGGCATCTGGTCGCTGGTCGCGTTGAACCTCGTCGAACTGACGATCTTCGGCGTCAACGTCTACATCATACGCAACATCCTGATGATGGATTTCGTCAGGCACACGCATTTCAAGATTTCGTTTGGGCCGTTGAACAACCTGATCTTGTGCCCGCACTGGCATCAGTTGCACCACAGCACGGACCCGCGCCATTACGACAAGAACTTCGGGCTGCTCTTCTCGTTCTGGGACCGGCTGTTCGGAACTCTATGCGTCCCCAGACCGGACGAGGATTTCAAGTTCGGGTTGATCGAACGCAACGCGCGCGACTATCAGTCGCTCGCAGGCCTCTATATCCTGCCGCTGAAACGGATGTGGCGGCAGATCGCCAGACACTTCCGCACCGACAAGCCCGAGCCACGGCAATTGCCGCAAAGGGGCGAGCCTTGAACGGGCCTGTCGTGTGCCGGCTGCCGCGAACGCACCGGATCGAGGTCGCGACCTCGGCCGCGCGCCTGGCGGAAATAGCGCCGGCCTGGACGGCGCTCTGGCAACGCGCCGGCGGCCTCGTTTTCCAGCATCCGGACTGGATCTCGGCCTGGTGGCGCACGACGCCGCATCAGGACCGGCGCGGCCTCAGGATCGGGTTGGTCTGGAGCGACGAGCGGCTTGTGGCCGTCATTCCACTCGCGACCTTCAAGCGCTCCGGCATCCGCATCCTGGAATGGGCGGCGAAGGATCACTGCGACTATGGCGATGTCTTGCTCGCCCCCGACTGCGATCCGCAGATCCTGCCGCAGCTCTGGCAACGCATTGTCGACGATGGCGGCTTCGACGTCGTCTATCTGAATCGTTTGTTGCCGGATGCCCGGTTCCAAGCCCTGCTCGATCCCGCCGTCCCAGGCCGCGGCACGATCCTGCAGCCAAACCATCGCAGCGAGATCAGCTATCGTGTCGTTGGCACCTGGCAAGACGGCGCGCAATGGTTCGAAAGCCAATCGAAAAAAACCCGGCAAAACTATCGCCGTGGCCACAAATTCATGGAGGAAGGCGGCGCGCTGCGCTTCCGGCTGATGGATGCGCACGAAGACCGCGAGCCGGTGCTCGAGCGCGTCGCGGCGCTGAAGCGGCTATGGTTGGCAAAGCACGGCCGCGCGTCGGACCTCTTCGACGAAGGCTCCACCGCTCTGGCGGCGCTGGTCTCCGTCCTGGCCGGGCTCGGATTGCTGCGCATCTTCGTGCTCGAACGCGACGATGCGATCATCGCCATCTCGATCAATTTCGAGCAGCATGGAACGATGATGGCTTTCGTCACGACCTATGACCCGGCCTTCGAGCGGGCCTCGCCGGGCATGGTCTTGATGATGGACTATATCCAGTGGTCGCTAGACCAAGGCTTGACCACGGTCGACTTTCTCTGCGGCGGCGAGGATTTCAAGCGCCGCTTTTCGACGCATTCGGTGACCTTGTCGTCGGTGATGGGTGGGCGAAGCCTGCGCGGGCGCCTCGCTGCCTTGGCCGACCGGGCCCACCACGCCACGAAATCATGGCGCTCGGAGAAACCGTCGAAACGAGCGGAACTGGCGGAGGAGTAACGCCGGCATGGCGGCTGGGACAATGAAAAGGCATCGGCCGGAAACCGATGCCGATCATACCTTGCTAAGCGGCTCCCAGGCTTACTGGTCTCATTGGAACTTAGAATTAGAATATGGTTCGGGAAACCTGCCGTTCCACGGCGGGCGACAGACCGTCATCCGGCTTGCCCGTGGCTTCCTCGAGTGGGCGTTCGGTCACGGCCGCCGGCGCTACGCCCGGCACGACCACAAGCTGCGGCACCTGCTTGTAGGAAAAGCCGCCGCGAATATCGCCCATCTTGCCGGCGACAATGCCCATGGCCGCCTTTTCGAGGCTGCGATCATAGCGCGTCTCGGCGGCGGCCGGCGCGACGATGACGGCGCAAAGCGCTACGCCGCACAGAAGCGTTTTCATTTGTCGTCTCCCTGCCTGATCAACGATCTAGCAGGGCGTCGTTGAAAAACGGCCAAGAGACACGGTAAGCGAAAAGCCAAATTGCAGCGTAAACAATGGGTTAAGGTCGCGGTCCGGCTAACTTATTCGTTGAGGCTTTGATTCAGGCGCGCTGAGCGCGAACTGTATGACCGAGCGCGACGAACACGGTGCGCACGATGCCGGCCGCGTCTAGCCCGGCATCGGCGTACATCTTTTCCGGCTTGGCGTGGTCGGTGAACGCGTCGGGCAGCACCAGCGGACGCACCTTCAGGCCGCTTTCCAGCAGACCTTCATGGGCGAGGAACTGCAGCACGTGGCTGGCGAAGCCGCCGACGGCGCCCTCCTCCACCGTCACCAGAACCTCATGCGAGCGGGCCAGCCGCCGGATCAGATCCTCATCGAGCGGCTTGGCGAAACGGGCATCGGCGACCGTGGTGGAAAGTCCGGCGGCACCTAATTCCTCGGCGGCGATCAGACAATCCTGCAGCCGCGTGCCGAAGGACAGCAGCGCCACCTTGGTGCCCTCCCTGACGATGCGGCCCTTGCCGATTTCGAGAACCGAGCCACGCTCCGGCATGTCGACGCCGATGCCGTTGCCGCGCGGATACCGGAAGGCGATCGGGCCCTCATCATAGCTCGCCGCGGTCCGTACCATGTGGCGCAGTTCCGCCTCGTCGGCCGCCGCCATGACGACGAAAGCCGGCAAGGTCGCCAGGAAAGTGGTGTCGAAGGCGCCGCAATGGGTCGCGCCATCGGCGCCGACGAATCCGGCGCGGTCGATGGGAAAGCGCACCGGCAATTTCTGGATGGCGACGTCGTGGACGACCTGGTCGTAGGCACGCTGCAGGAAGGTCGAATAGATCGCCGCGAACGGCTTGTAGCCTTCGGTGGCAAGGCCGGCGGCGAAAGTCACCGCGTGCTGTTCGGCGATGCCGACATCGAATGTCCGCGACGGAAACGCTTCGCCGAACAGGTCGAGGCCGGTGCCGCTCGGCATGGCGGCGGTGACGGCGACGATGCGGTCATCCTCGCGGCCTTCCTGAACCAGGCTTTCTGCGAACACCTTGGTGTAGGCAGGCGCGTTGGCCGGCGCCTTGGCCTGCGCGCCGGTGATGACATCGAACTTGTTGACGCCGTGATATTTGTCGGCGGCGGCTTCCGCCGGTGCGTAGCCCTTGCCCTTCTGGGTGACGACATGGATCAGCACCGGGCCTTCGCCATTGTCGCGGACATTTTTCAGGACCGGGATCAGATGCTCCAGATTGTGACCGTCGATCGGGCCGATGTGATAGAAACCGAGCTCCTCGAACAGCGTGCCGCCGGTGACGTAACCGCGCGCATGCTCGACCGCCCTTGTGATCGCGCGGTCGGCGCGCTTGCCGAGGTAGGACGTCAGTTTCTTGCCGAAGTCGCGCAGGCCGATATAGGCCTTGCCCGAGGCCAGACGCGCCAGATAGGCACTCATCGCGCCGGTCGGCGGCGCAATCGACATGTCGTTGTCGTTGAGGATGACGATGAGCCGCGCGTCGAGCGCGCCGGCATTGTTCATCGCCTCATAGGCCATGCCGGCAGACATCGCACCGTCGCCGATGACGGCGATGACATTGTTGCGGCCGCCGGAGAGATCGCGGGCGGCGGCCATGCCGAGGCCAGCCGAAATCGATGTCGAGGAGTGGGCGGCGCCGAAGGGATCGTACTCGCTCTCGGCGCGGCGGGTGAAGCCCGACAGACCGCCTTCCTGGCGCAACGTGCGGATGCGGTCACGGCGACCGGTCAGGATCTTGTGGGGATAGGCCTGGTGGCCGACATCCCAGATCAGCCGGTCATCGGGGGTGTTGAAGACATAGTGCAGCGCCACCGTCAGCTCGACCACGCCAAGGCCGGCGCCAAGATGACCGCCGGTGTGGGAGACGGCGTCGATCAGCTCGGCGCGAAGCTCGGCTGCCAATTGCGGCAGCTCGCTTTCGGCAAGCGTGCGCAGGTCGGCAGGGATGCGGACCTTGTCGAGAAGCGGCGTATGCGGCGTTGCGTTCACGGGTGCCCAGGCTTTCTGTTCATTGGCGAAATAGGCCGCCGGCCGGAGAATGTAAATGCATGTCAGTGACGCGGATCAGGCCGTGGTTTTTGTTTTGATGCACGCCGTTCGCCCAAAAACCGGGGCCACCTTTGGGCGACATGCATCAGCTTTCCGGCAGAGGAATGAACTCTTCTTCATCGCCAGGAACAATATCGAAGCGTCCCGTCTTCCATTCCTGCTTGGCCTGCTCGATGCGTTCCTTCGACGATGAGACGAAATTCCACCAGATGTAGCGCTGCGAGCCGAGCGAAGCGCCGCCGAACAGCATGAAATGCGCGCCGGTCCGCGACGATACGACGATCTCGTCACCGGGCCGAAACACCAGCAGCCGTTCGGCCGGGAAAATGTCGCCCGAAATCGAGACCTCTCCTTCCAGTGTGTAGATGGCCCGTTCTTCCGCATCGGCCGGGATCTTCACGCCGGCGCCTGGCGCAAGGCGCAGGTCGGCATAAAGCGTCTCGGAGTCGGCCCTGACCGGGGACCGCAATCCCTGGAAATCACCAATGACGATGCGCCCGCTGACGCCTTCGGCGTCGATCTCGGGCAACCGAAGTGCTGCGGTGTTCTCGAAAACCGGGGCTACTTCTTCCTTGCCGTCCGGCAGCGCCAACCAGGTCTGCAAGCCGGAAATCGACATCGGCGCGCCGCGCAGTTCTTCGGGGGTGCGCTCGGAATGGACGATGCCGCGGCCGGCGGTCATCAGGTTTACGTCACCGGGCTGGATGACCATTTCGGTGCCGAGTGAATCGCGATGCCTGATCCTGCCGTCGAACAGATAGGTGACCGTCGACAGGCCGATATGCGGATGCGGACGGACATCGAGCGCCTGCCCGGCGCGCAGGATCGCGGGGCCCATCCGGTCGAAGAAGATGAACGGTCCAACCAACCGCCTCTTGGCGGTCGGCAGGGCGCGGCGCACCTGAAAACCGCCAATGTCCTTGGCATTCGGGATGACCATCAGTTCGATCTGGTCGCTGGCGAAGGCGTCGCCGACTTCAGGGTCTTTCCCCGGGAAAAAGCTCATGAACTCTCCTCGTCGACGCCAGAGGCAGCCTGGACGCATCAGGCAAACCGGATCGCCGATTTCGCCCTTAGTTTGGCCGCCACTTCTTCGCGATTGCGCGGATGCTGATGGGTTTCGAGTGAATCGAGCAGTTCGCGCGCCGATGCCGCGATGGCTTCGACCGCGTGGTCGAAGGCATGCTGATTCTGCTTCGAAGGCCGCGTCGTTCCGCTCAGCTTGCGGACGAACTGAAGGGCTGCGTCGCGGACTTCGTCGTTGGTAGCGGGCGGATCAAAATTGAACAGGGTCTTGATGTTTCTGCACATCGCTTCCGTATCTCCTCTTGTCCTGGAGCGCTTTCAATCGGGACGCGTTCTATCCTCGATCATGATCATGTCCAAAAGCCGGTGAGGCAAGACCACCGTTCGGACCGCCTCAATCCGCGTCAAGCGGCTCCGTTCCGACCGGCTTGCCATCGCGCGACAGCCTGATCTTCTCGACCTTGTCCTCGGCGGCCTTCAGCAGCCGGTCGCAATGCGCTTTCAGTGCCTCGCCGCGCTCATAGATCTTAATCGACTGGTCGAGCGGCACGTCGCCACGCTCAAGATCATCGACGATCTTTTCGAGTGCGTCGAGTGCCTGTTCGAAGCTCATCGCCTTGACATCTTCGTTGGTCTCACCGGCCATCATTCATCCTTTCATCAGTCGCCCGACATGGGCGGCGACCGAAAATGCCAATCCCTGCAGATCGTAGCCACCCTCGAGCAGGCTGACGAGCCGGTTGCCGCTGTGACGCGCGGCGCGCTGCATCAGCTGGCCGGTCGCCCAGTCGAAATCGTCCTCGGTCAGGTTGATCTCGGCCAGCGGATCGCGGTGATGCGCGTCGAACCCGGCCGAAATGATGATCAGATCGGGCGCGAAATTGTCGAGCGCCGGCAGCACGCGCGACAGGAAGGCATCGCGAAACACCTCGCTGCCGGTCTGCGGCGCCAGCGGTACGTTGACGATGTTGCCGGCGCCGGTTTCGTTCTTCGCGCCGGTGCCGGGGTAGAGCGGCATCTGGTGCGTCGAGCAATAGAGCACCGACGGATCGTCCCAGAAAATATCCTGCGTGCCGTTGCCGTGATGCACGTCCCAGTCGACGACGGCAACCCGCTCGACACCATGCTTCTTCTGCGCATAACGCGCCGCGATCGCCGCGGTGTTGAACAGACAAAAACCCATCGACGTGGTTTTTTCGGCATGGTGGCCGGGCGGCCGAGCGGCTACGAAGACATTGTCGGCGCGGCCTGCAAAGACGTCGTCGACGGCGGCGTTGGCTGCACCGATCGCGGTGATCGCCGCCTGCCAGCTCTTCGGGCTGGCGGTGGTGTCGGCGTCGATGCGGGCGATTCCCTCGTCGGGAATGGCGGCGCGCACGCGGGCGACGAAATCGGCGGGATGGGCATAGAGGATGGTGGCCTCGTCGCCTTCCGGCGCCTGGATACGATCGAGCGCGGCAAAAGCTTCGTCGTCCAGCACGCGCTCGATGGCGCGCAAGCGGTCCGGCCGCTCGGGATGGCCGGGCGGCGTGAGGTGCTCAAGGAAGACTGGATGCGTATAGAGACGGGTAGCCATCGTCCTAATCTAGTGACCCGGATCGACAAAGGCCATGCACGGGCGGCCGATGATTGGGGAAAATCGCGCCTGCGTCCATTCGCGTCGCTGCAGGCATTGGCGTCGTCCGCGCTTCGGCGTAAGGTCCGTGGCACTGCCTGGTGCCCGCCGCAAGCGGGAGAATCGGGAACACGGTTGAACTCCGTGGCGTGCCCAACGCTGTAAGGGGGACCGCGCCGGTATGTGCCACTGTCGATGACGGGAAGGCACCGGACGCGGGTTGATCCCAAGCCAGAAGACCGGCCTGGCAGGCATCGTCATCCGCATGGTCAGGCGGATGGCATTGATTGCAATCGCAAGGGGACAAGCGATGCCGGAACACATGACCGCTGCCGTTGGCGATGGATTTGAGCAGATTGCGCGCGATGCGGTGTATCGCGCCATGTTCACGCGGCGTGATGTGCGCAGCCACTTCCTGCCCACCGCGCTCGACGATGAGGTGCTGGCGCGGCTGCTGCTTGCCGCTCATCACGCGCCGTCGGTCGGCTTCATGCAGCCTTGGAATTTCATCGTCATTCGCGATGCCGAACGACGGGAAAAGGTGCGCGACCTGTTCCTGGCGGCGCGCGAGCAGGAATTGCCGGCCATCGAGGAAGAGCGCCAGGCGCTCTACCGCAAACTCAAGCTGGAAGGCATTTGCGAAAGCGCGCTCAACATCTGCATCACTTGCGACCGGCAGCGCTCGGAAGGTTCGCCGCTGGGACGCTGGCACAATCCGGAGATGGACCTCTACAGCACGGTCTGCGCAGTGCAGAATTTCTGGCTGGCGGCGCGCGCCGAAGGCGTCGGTGTCGGCTGGGTCAGCATCATCGAGGCGCGAGCGCTGAAAGACCTGCTGTCAATTCCGGAGCATGTGACCCCGGTCGCCTATCTCTGCGTCGGCCGTGTCTCGGAGTTCGCGCCAAAGCCGGACCTTGAAACGCATGGCTGGGGACGGCGGCTGCCGTTGCCGGAACTGATCATGAGCGAGGTTTTTTCCGGGCAAGGTGAAGCGTTGCTCAAATCGACCGTGGCGCGCCTCAACACCGTTGCTGCCACGCCGGCGAGCCTCGCCGATCAGCTTGTCGCGCCGGCCGTGCCCCAACGCGAACCGCCGAAGGAGGCCAGCGCCTTATCCCTAAGCTCCCTGAACTTCGATGACGCCTCGGCCAGCCGGGCATCCCAGTCGGGATCGGGCACCTGGCCGGCGATGGTCTTGAAATAGACCTGCATCAGGCAGGCGATGGCGAAGGGCTCGATGAACGCCGCCTTGAAAGCCCAGGCGAAGACGATGGCGAGCACGAAGGCCCAGCCGGCGAGTTGGCCGGGCATCAGGAAAAGAATGGCGGCGGCCGGGGCCAGCATGAGCAGGAAAATGACGAAGGACACGCCCCACATGATGACCGCCAGCCAGACGGCGTTCTTGACCATGACCTTGCCGTTCTGGGCATAGAGCACGACGCCCTGGCGCGCCGTCTCGAACGGCGAGGACGAATTGATGCGGATGTTGTAGCCGAGGATGATCTCGTCGACATAGGTCAGGGACAGGCGGATCACCGTGTTGATGAAGGAGACCAAGCCGCCCAGGCCCGGGATAGGCAAGAAGGCGGCGATGCCGCCGATGAGGCCGGTGATGGCGCGGATGGCGCCCTTGACCAGTTGGTCGACGACGAAAAGGATGTTGGCCTCCGCGAAACGCTGGGTCACGATGTCCTTGGCGTAGGCGATCTGGTCCTGGCCGCCGGGAATGTCACGGCCGTCGATCAGATGGACCATGACGGCGATGTGGCCGGCCTTGACGACATAGAGGATGTATTCGCGGATCCAGTAGACGGCGATCGAGACGATACCGAAACCGACCACGCCGCCCCACAGGGCAAAGGACAGCGGCCCGTCGGGATCGGTGGAGATATGGCCGACGCCATAGCCGACGCTAGCGCCGGTGCCCGTCGCCATGATGTAGGCCAGCGTAATGCCGAAATAGACGATCATGCGAAAGACAATGAACGGCCAGGTTCGCATCATGATGGACACCGACCCGCCGATATCGAAATCCCACATGCCCCGAATCTCCCCTCAGAGGTGGTCGGAAAGGATGGACCCAACCCGGCGATTGTCAATTGCCGGGTTGGCGCCCGGGCAACGAACTCGGGTTAACGGGTTTCCTTCGCAGCCTTCGCCGGCGCGTTGGCTGACGGAGCATCAACCGAAAAACCCGCCTGTGCGGCGGGTCACTGGCGCAAATCAGCACCATGGACGAATATGTACCATAGCTGAGGTCATGGAATCAAGAAAAAATTCCTATCGTGAAAAGCTGCCGGCACCGCCGAACTGGCTGTCGTAAGGTCTTTTGAGTTCGAAGCCCTACCGTGGCGCCGGGCCACCGATGGGATTTCAGTTCGATTGCGAACCCGGCTTTTTGAGCAGGCCTTCGAGCAGTTGCTTGAACGCCGTCACCACTTTCTTCGAGGTCGCTTCGGGGTCGTTCGAATTGGCGATCCGTTGCGCCGCCTGGCTGCTCGCGCCGTTGATCAGCCGCGAGGCCGTTTCGGGGTCGAGGCTGGAGACGACGACTCCCTCCTCCTGCAGCGCCGTCAGATGGCTGGTCATTGAAGCGATGCACGCATTGGCGTTCGGCCATTGTGCCGGATCCCCGAGAACGGCCGGGCCATCCCGGAACATGATGCGCTGGATTTCCGGCTCAAGCGCCATCTCGATATAGGTCGTGCATTCGTCGACAAAATGCTGCCAGCGGGTCGGCGCTCTCGACGCGACCTCATTGATGCGTGCCGCCATCTCGCCGTCGATTTCGGCGATAACCGCCTGCAGCAGTCCCTTCTTGTCGCCGAAGTGATGATACAGCGCGCCGCGCGTCAGCCCGGCTGAGGCAGTGAAGTCATCCATCGAGGCTTCGGCATAGCCGACCGTGCCGAAGGCATGGCGGGCGGCCGCGATCAGCTTGGCGCGCGTCTCGGCAATCATCTCCTTGCGAGGTTTGTGCATGGCTCTGGCCCTACCAACATACGTGCCGTATGCCAATTGACATACGCGGCGTATGCTTTATTTGATATTCATACGCACCGTATGTAATTGTCGAATCGTGCTTTGTCGAGGAACCAACCCATGCAAAATCCCTATGCGGAGATCTTTCGTGCCCCCGGAGCCAAGGGCTTTGCCGCCGCAGGCTTCATAGCGCGCCTGCCGATCGCCATGGCACCAATCGGCATCGTGGCAATGCTGTCGCAGACGCGCGGCGAATATTGGCTGGCCGGCGCCGTCGCCGCGACATTCGCGCTCGCCAACGCTTTCCTCGCGCCGCAGATATCAAGACTGGTGGATCGCCTTGGCCAGACGCGGATCGTAGTGCCCACCACCATCATTTCCGTGCTGGCCTTCGCCGTCCTGATAGCGGCGGCAAATCAGGACTGGCCGGTATGGACGCTGTTCGTGTCGGCACTGCTGGCTGCCGCGATGCCCAGCATCCCGGCAATGGTGCGCGCGCGCTGGACCGATATTTTCCGCGGGCGGCCGCAGATGAACACCGCTTTCGCCTTCGAGTCGGCAGCCGATGAGCTGGTCTATATCGCTGGGGCATCGCTGTCGGTGGGCCTGAGTGCCGCCCTGTTCCCGGAAGCGGGCATGCTGGTGAGCACCTTGTTCCTTGCCTTCGGCTCGACCGCCTTCATCCTGCAGCGCTCGACCGAGCCGCAAGTGCAACCGGTGGAACAGGGCTCTAGCGGCTCGGCAATCCGCCTGCGGCCGGTGCAGATCCTCACCTTCGCCCTGATCTTCATCGGCGCGACGTTTGCAACGACCGAAGTAAGCACGGTGGCGATCACCAAGGAGCTTGGCCAACCGGGGGCCGCGAGCCTCGTCATCGGCGTCTATGCGCTGGGATCGTTCGTGTTGGGCATCGTCGTCGGCGCGCTCAACCTGAAAGCGCCGCTGCAACGCCAGTTGGCCATCGCAGTCGCCCTCGTCGCGCTCGGCACGCTGCTGCCGCTCACCGCCGACACCGTGCCTCTGCTGGCGCTGACCGTGTTCATCAGCGGCGTGGCGATCTCGCCGACCTTCATCACCGCCTTCGGCCTGATCGAGCGGCATGTGCCGGAAGCGATGCTGACCGAAGGCATCACCTGGGTGATGACCGGGATCGGCGTCGGCATGGCCATCGGGTCCTTCGCCGCCGGTGCGGTGGTGGACGTGTTCGGCGCCCAGAACGGGTTCTGGGTCTCGGTGGCTTCAGGCACAATCGCACTGGCCACCGTGCTGCTTGGGCAGCGCAGCCTTGCCACTCAGGAGTGCGAACTGGACGGATGCGAAGCCACCGCGATTGCGGCGGAATGATCGACGGGCGCCCGGTTTGAAACCGGGCTCTGTCGGCCGGAGGCTCAGAGAATCTCGGTCTTGGCGATATGGATGCCAAAGCCCTCGAGGCCGACATAATGGCGTTCGCGCGAGGCGATCAGGTTGATCGAGGAAATGCCGAGATCCTTGAGTATCTGCGCGCCGAGCCCGATCTCGCGCCACTCGTTTTCGCGGCGGCGCGCCTCTTCGTGATCCTCGCGGTCGCCGCTCGCCGGCCGCTTGCGCTCCTGATGGGCGACGCCGACGGAGCCTTCGCGCAGATAGACGATGACGCCGCGCCGGCGCTCGCCCATCGCCTTCATGATGGCGTCGAGCCGGTGGCTGGTGCCGAACACATCCGTCACGACATCTTCTGAATGCAGGCGCACCGGCACGTCCTCGCCGTCGCGGATGTCGCCGAAGACAATCGCGACATGATGCATGGAGTCCCAGGGCAGCGTATAGGTGAAGACCTGCGCCTTGCCGCCGAGCGTGTCGATTTCGGAGCAGGCTACGCGCTCGACCAGCGTCTCCTTGCGCTGCCGGTAGGCGATGAGATCGGCGACCGAAATCTGCTTCAGGCCATGCTCCTGGGCGAAAGCCTGCACCTGCGGGCCGCGCTTGACGGTGCCGTCATCATTGACCAACTCGGAAATGACGCCGACCGGCGGCAGGCCGGCGAGCTTGCAGAGATCGACCGCGGCTTCGGTATGGCCAGAGCGCATCAGCACGCCGCCCTCGCGCGCGATCAGCGGGAAGATGTGGCCGGGCCGGACGAAGTCCGAGGCGCCGACATTGCCGTTGGCAAGGTTGCGCACGGTCAGCGTGCGGTCCTCAGCCGAAATGCCTGTGGTCGTGCCATGCTTGAAATCGACGCTGACGGTGAAAGCAGTGGTGTGGGCCGAATCATTGTCGGCGACCATCGGCTGCAAGTTGAGCCGCTTTGCTTCCTCGCGCGGCATCGGCGTGCAGACAATACCGGACGTGTGGCGGACGATGAACGCCATCTTTTCCGACGTGCAGTGGACGGCGGCGACGATCAGATCACCCTCGTTCTCGCGCCCGTCATCATCCATGACGACAACGATCTCGCCGCGTTCGAAAGCGCGCAGGGCTTCGACGATTTTCTTCTGATCGTAAGGCATGAACGCTCGCT
The DNA here is from genome assembly GCF_040317725.1 of Mesorhizobium sp. M1396. Lineage (NCBI taxonomy): Bacteria > Pseudomonadati > Pseudomonadota > Alphaproteobacteria > Hyphomicrobiales > Phyllobacteriaceae > Mesorhizobium > Mesorhizobium sp. M1396. The sequence continues at coordinate 140,727 of NZ_JAMYLA010000008.1, forward strand.
TCGCTCGCAGGGAATAGGGAGTAGGCAGTAAGGCAGTAGGGAAAGGAAAATGACTGTATCGTGCGGCCTACTGCCTATTCCCTACTGCCTATTCCCTTCCCTGTCTGTCCCCGATGACGCAGATAGTGATCGGCGATCGCGCAGGCAACCATCGCCTCGCCGATCGGCACGGCGCGGATACCCACACACGGGTCGTGGCGACCCTTGGTCATGATCTCGACGTCCTTACCGTCCTTGTCGATCGACTTTCGCGGCGTCAGGATCGACGAGGTCGGCTTGACGGCGAAACGGGCGACGATCGCCTGGCCGGTCGAGATGCCTCCCAGGATGCCGCCGGCATTGTTGGACAGAAACACCGGCTTGCCGTCATTGCCGATGCGCATCTCGTCGGCATTCTGCTCGCCGGTGATGCGGGCGGCCTCGAAGCCGTTGCCGATCTCGACGCCCTTGACGGCGTTGATCGACATCAGGCCGGACGCGATGTCCTGGTCGAGCTTGGCATAGATCGGCGCGCCGAGGCCTGCTGGAACGCCGTCGGCGACGATCTCGATCACCGCACCTACCGAGGAGCCAGCCTTGCGGATGCCGTCGAGATATCTAGTGAAGACGGGAACGGAAGCCGGATCGGGGGTGAAGAACGGATTTTCGGCGTCGCCGAGGAAATTCCAGTTCCAGTTGGCGCGGTCGATGGATTTTTCCCCCATCGACACCAGCGCGCCGCGCACCACCACGCCCGGCACAACCTTGCGGGCGAGCGCGCCGGCCGCCACGCGCGCCGCGGTCTCGCGAGCCGAGGAGCGGCCGCCGCCACGATAATCGCGCACGCCATATTTGACGTCATAGGTGTAGTCGGCATGGCCGGGCCGGTATTGGCGGGCGATCTCGCCATAATCCTTTGAACGCTGGTCGACATTCTCGATCAGCATCGAGACCGGCGTGCCGGTGGTGATCATCGTCTCGCCGTCCTCGTCGAGGATGAAGCCTGACAGCACTTTCACTTCATCCGGTTCGCGACGCTGCGTCACGAAACGTGACTGTCCCGGCCGGCGCTTGTCGAGTTCCGCCTGGATGTCAGCTTGAGTAAAACGGATGCCGGGCGGACAGCCGTCGACCACGCAGCCGAGCGACGGGCCATGGCTTTCGCCCCAGGTGGTGACGCGGAAGAGGTGGCCGAACGTGTTATGAGACATAAATGACCCTGCCCGGCATCGGAGCCTGCTTGGCGCATGACCCCGAAAATCGGAGCGATTTTCGGAAAGGATCATGCGCAAAATCAAAAGTGCTACAGCGTCCTTTGCGCGTCCAAGAGGACGCGCGGCGCTGTAGCTTGCCTTCTATTGGCGTTTTTCACAGGGGTCAAACTGTGATCTGGCGGATTTAGTTTTGACACATTCGGTTGGTTTCTGCTCTGCTCCATCCGCCGTTGAACGTCCGCCGCCATGCCGGTGCAATGATAAAGAGGAACGATTATGCGTACCCTGATTGGCGCCGTTGCCGCCACACTGCTGCTTTCCACCGCCGCTTTCGCCGGCCAGACCGAAGGCTTGATCAAGAACGTCGACAAGGACGCGCTGACGCTGACGCTGGATGACGGCAAGTCCTACAAGCTGAACTCCGAGACCGATCTCGACGCGCGGAAGCCGGGCATGGACATCGTCATCGCCTACGACGTGACCAATGGCGAAAACGTCGTCACCGACATGGAACTGCCGGACAGCTCGGCGAATTAAGGCTTTCTGCCAAGATCGGAGCGATGGTTCCGCACCTCTAAGCGCGTCGCGTTCGAACGGATTCAGGCGACGCGCTTCGGGTCATTGATTTTGCGCATGTCATTCCCCCATTTTGGGTAACATACATTCAGTGGCTTACAGCCACTCCAGGCTCTTGCCTTCGAGCTTGAGCAGGCGATCGTGCGGTATGTCCAGGTTCGCTGCCTCGTCCTCGGCCAGTCCCAGAACGAAGCGAAACAAGGCGCGCATGACGCCGCCATGGGTCACGCAGATCGTCGGGCGTTGGATCGCGTCGAAGCAGGGCCTCACCCGTTCGAGCAGCATCTGGTAACTCTCCGCGCCTTTGCCCGGCGGCTGAAAGTTCCATTTGTCCAGCGCGCGCGTCCTGCTCGCTCCGGGATACCGTGTCTCAAGCTCGGCAAAGGTAAATCCCTGCCAATCGCCGAAATTGACTTCGACGAGGCGCGGGTCGGTTCGATAGGCATCCGGATCGAGCTTCATCGCGGCGCGGACCCGCTGCATCGTTTCGCGCGTCCGTTTCATCGGGCTGGCGACGAAGTCGAATTCCCAGGAATTTTGGACCAGTCCGGCGAGCCGCTGGCCGTTTCCGGTCGCCTGTTCGCGGCCAAGAGCGTTGAGATCGGTGTCGGCCTGCCCCTGAAGCCGGAATTCGGCGTTCCACGCGGTTTGGCCGTGGCGCGCGATATAAACCAGCGGATACATCAAGTCTTCCGGTGCGGGATCGGGACGGACGACGGTTGGCGGTTAGTCCTTGACCGTCGAAATGTCGGGCGCGTCGACCGCCTTCATGCCGACGACGTGGTAGCCCGAATCGACGTGATGCACTTCACCGGTGACGCCGCGCGACAGGTCGGACAGGAAGTAGACGCCGGAATCGCCGACTTCCTCCTGCGTCACCGTTTGCTTCAGCGGCGAATTGTACTCGTTCCACTTCAGGATGTAGCGGAAATCGCCGATGCCGGAAGCGGCCAGCGTCTTGATCGGGCCAGCCGAGATGGCGTTGACGCGGATCTTCTTGGCGCCGAGGTCGACGGCCAGGTAGCGCACGCTGGCCTCGAGCGCCGCCTTGGCGACACCCATGACGTTGTAATGCGGCATTACCTTTTCGGCGCCGTAGTAGGTCAGGGTCAGCAGCGAGCCGCCATTGGTCATCAGCGCTTCGGCGCGCTTGGCAATGGTGGTGAAGGAGTAGACCGAAATGTCCATGGTGCGCAGGAAATTGTCGCGCGTCGTCTCGACATAGCGGCCGGTCAGCTCGTCCTTGTCGGAGAAGGCAATGGCGTGGACGAGGAAATCAAGCTTGCCCCAATGCTTGGCGACATTGGCGAAAACCTCGTCGAGGCTCGCCGGATCAGTGACGTCGCAATGGCCGGCGACAAAGGCGCCAAGTTCCGCCGCCAGCGGTTCGACGCGCTTCTTGAACGCCTCGCCCTGATAGGTCAGCGCGATCTCGGCGCCATGATCGACGCACGACTTGGCGATGCCGTAGGCGATCGATCTGTTGTTGGCGACGCCAAGAATAAGGCCGCGCTTGCCGGCCATTAGGCCCTGTCCACCCGCCATGTGAGCGCTCTCCGCAAGGTTTCTGCTTTGTGGAGTGCCCTATCGCACAGGCACAGAGCCCCTTCAAGCGCTCAAACCGGACAGTTCAGGGGACAAAAGCCGTCGATCAGCCTTTTTGGCCGCGCAACAGCGTTTCGAGCGCGCTATCGCCGCCCTCCGGCAGCATGATCCGCACATGGGCGTAGAGATCGCCGTGGCCGCCGGCCTTTTCCGGCAGGCCCCTGCCCTTCAGCCGCAGGACCTTGTCCGAGCTCGACCAAGCAGGGATGTTGACCGCGAGCCGGCCGGTCGGCGTATCGACCGGCACCTTGGCGCCGAGCACCGCATCCGCCAGTGCCACCGGCAGATCGGCGTGCAGGTCGCGGCCCTCGATGCGGTAGCGCGGGTGGCGGCGCAGATGGATCTTGACCAGCGCGTCGCCCGGCTGGCCTGGCCCTTGCTCGCCCTGCCCCTTCAGACGGATGGTCTGGCCGTCCTCGACATAGACCGGCAGCTTCACCGCCACCTTGCGGCCGTCAGGGAACATCGCCGTCACCTTTTCGGCGGTCGCCGCTTCCTCGATGGTCACGTCGAGCGTCACATTCAGGTCGGCAGCGGTCGCCGGCTGACGGCGATCGCCCGTGCCGGCACCGCGCGCGCCCGAAAAGGCATCACCGAATATCTGGCTGAAGATGTCGCTGTTGCCGTCGAACGGATCGCCGCCCGGGCGGCCGGAGCGGAATTCGAATCGCGAACCGCCCGGACCTTGCTGCCGGCGAAATCCGCCGAAGGGATCGCCGCCACCGGCAGCGCCCTCGAAGCCCTGGAATCGCGGCTTGCCGTCGGCGTCGATCTCGCCGCGATCGAAAGCGGCGCGATTCTTCTCGTCGCCGACGATCTCGTAGGCCTGGTTGGCCGCGGCAAAACGGTCCTTCGCCTTGGGATCATTCGGATTCTGATCCGGATGATGCTTCTTGGCGAGTTTCCGATACGCCGATTTTATGTCCTTGGCCGATGCGTTCTTGGCAACGCCCAGCACCTCATAGGGGTCGCGCATGCTTACTGCCCTGGAGAAGAGTTGAGTCTCTGGTTGCCCCCTATATGCGCTCGCATAGGAAGAAATTCCAGTGCTGGAGCAGCATATCAAAAGCGGAAAATCAGAGCCTGATCCGAAAGTCGGCGGCTGAGGATTGGTGACGGATTTTTGTCGGTCCGGAAGGAGCCGATCGCAGCCGATATCGGGATATCGGCAAGATTGGCGACGCAGCGGCCGGCGAAAAGACCCACCGAGCCGACCCGATCGACTCTCGGATCAAGCTCAGAGCGCCTTGAAGTCCTGCATGCGCCAGCCGCCGGCGCTGGCGAGGCACAGTTCGCCCTCGAACATGGCGACGCCGTCAAAGCTCTCGCGCGAGACCTTGAAACGGCGGCATATCTGGCCGTTGTCCTTCAATTCGGCCAGCCCGGTGATGGAACCGCGTGACCCGGTACCGGCATTGGCCCACGGCACGGCCTGCCCGCCGAGCTGCTCGATGTCGGCCGAGGACACCGCGTTGCCGATCGTCGTCTGGTCGGAGTCGCGATCCAAATTGGCCGGCGCGGCCGAGGCCGATGTGCTGCTGGTCAGGATCGAGCGGTCGACTTCGGCCTTTTCCAGGCTGAAGCCACCGGCGCCACAGGCGGCAAGCGGCAAGGCGAACGCCACGATCGCGACTTTCGTGCTGGCCGAAGCGATAACGCCCCATTGCCTGCTGTCAAAAGCTTGCGCGATACGCGACAATCGGCAACCTCCCCCTGCTTCTTGAAAATCTGGGCTTCGTAAAAAATTCTGGGCTTCGTGACAAATTGAGAAAAACTATGAGTGACACAGAGTTAACAAGCGGTGACTTTACCGAGGCCGCGGAGCCGTTTCGCCTCTTTGCCGCATGGCTGGAGGACGCCACGAAGAGCGAATTGAACGACCCCAACGGCGTGGCGCTGGCGACCGTCGATGCCGACGGCATGCCGAACGTGCGCATGGTCCTGCTCAAGGGGTTCGATGAAAGCGGGTTTGTCTTCTATACGAATTTCGAGAGCGCCAAGGGCCAGGAAATTCTTGGCAGCATGAAGGCGGCGATGTGCTTCCATTGGAAATCGCTGCGCCGGCAGGTGCGCATTCGCGGACCGGTCGAGATCGTCAGCGACGCCGAGGCCGACGCCTATTACGCAACGCGGCCTCGCGGCAGCCGCATCGGCGCCTGGGCCTCGAAACAGTCGCGACCGCTGGAAAGCCGTTTCGCCCTGGAGAAGGCGGTGGCCGAATACACAGCGCGCCATGCGATGGGCGAGATCCCTAGGCCAAAGTACTGGTCGGGCTTTCGCATCGTCCCGCGGACGATCGAATTCTGGCACGACAGGCCGTTCCGGCTGCACGACCGCGTGGTCTTTTCCCGCGATGCGAAAGGCGGCTGGGACAAGACGAGGCTTTACCCCTGAAAGAGAGGCTCAGGCCTTCTTTCTCGTCATGAACGCCGTGAGCGCCGCGCGCGCCTCATCCGATTTCAGCCGCTCGCGAAAATGCTCGCTTTCCTCGCCGATGCGGGCGAGGAGATCGTGGCGCGAGCCGCGCATCAGGTCGCGCGCGATCTTCAGCGCCTGCGGCGGCTTGGCCGCGATCTGGCCGGCGGCCGCCAGCACCGCGGCTTCAAGTGCTGCTTCCTCGACCACCTCGTAGATCAGGCCGGCGGCCTTCGCCCGTTCGGCCGAAAAGCCCTCGCCGAGGCCGAGCAGCGCAAACGCGCCCTGCTGTCCCAGGATTCTCGGCGCCAAGAGGCTGGATCCCGCCTCCGGCACCAGGCCAAGATCGACGAAAGGCGTCCTGAACACGGTGCGCGGCGTGGCGAAGGTCAGGTCGCAATGCAGGTTGAGGGTCGTGCCGATGCCGACCGCGATGCCGTCGACGCCGGAGACGATGGGCTTTTCCACCCTGGCCAGCGCCATCAGAAAGTCCCAGACCTCGGTGCCGCCATCGCCGCCGGTGGCGACGACCATGAAATCGGCGAGATCGTTGCCGGAGGAGAAGGCGCCGGGCACGCCGAGGAATACATGGACGCGGATCGCTGGATCGGCGTCGCCTTCGGCCAGGGTTTTTGACATTTTCTCATACATGGCGCGCGTCAGCGCGTTCTTCTTGTCCGGCCGGTTCATGCGGATGATCTGGATGGCGCCCTGGCGCTCGACGAGGATATGATCTGTCACGGTCTTTTCCTTGTGAACGTCAGGCAGAAATGAGCGTCTTGCCGGCTACGGCGAGGCTCTCGGCGCCTTCGACGACGCGCTCCTTCAAGGCACTGACCTCGCCGAGCAGGTTTTCGGCGAAGAAGCGGCAAAGAGCGATACGGCCCTGATCGGCAAGAGCGCCCCGCGCCAGATAGGCGCCGCCGGCGGCCAGCGAGATCAGCCTGAGATAGGGCGTAGCACCCGCCAGCGCCTCGTCCGAGCGGCCGTCGGCCGCCAGTTTTTGCAGGAAACGGGTCGCTTGTGTCAGATCAGCAAATGCTGCGTCGAGAGCATCGGCGGTGCGGCCGAAACCCTGCAGGTTCGAGGTTCGCACCGCTCCTGCCACCGCTGCCAGTTCATCGATATAACCATGCACATGGTCGCCGCCGCCGAGCGGCAGCTTGCGCATGACCAGATCGATCGCCTGGATGCCGTTGGTGCCCTCATAGATCGGCGCGATGCGCGCATCGCGGTAGAAGGCGGCCGCGCCCGTCTCCTCGATGAAGCCCATGCCGCCATGCACCTGGACGCCGAGCGACGCAACCTCGACGCCGACATCGGTCGAGAAAGCCTTGGCCAGCGGCGTCAGCAGATTGGCACGGTCGCGCCAGTGCGCCGCCTCGTCGCCGTCCGAGACGCGGGCCAGGTCGATGGCGTGGGCACAGGAATAGCTGATCGCCCGCGCGATTTGCGTCAGCGCCTTCATGGTCAGGAGATTGCGCTGCACGTCGGGGTGATGGACGATGGGCGCCATGCCGGCACCAGCGTAGCTTGCCGCTTTGCCTTGCCGGCGCTCGTTGGCATAGGCTATCGCCTTCTGGGTCGCGGCTTCCGCGACCGCGACGCCCTGCATGCCGACACAAAGCCGCGCATTGTTCATCATGGTGAACATGCAGGCGAGGCCTTTGTTCTCCTCGCCGATCAGCCATCCGACGGCACCCGGCTTGGCGCCCTGGAAGCCGTCACCATAGATCATGGTGCAGGTCGGCGAGGCATGAATGCCGAGCTTGTGCTCGAGGCCGGAACAGAAGACGTCATTGCGCGCGCCGAGCGAGCCATCGTCGCCGACCAGGAATTTCGGCACCAGGAACAGTGAGATGCCGCGCGTGCCGGCCGGCGCATCGGGCAGCCGCGCCAGCACAAGGTGGATGATGTTGTCGGTGAAATCGTGCTCGCCATAGGTGATGAAGATTTTTTGGCCGAAGATGCGGTAGCTGCCGTCGTCGGCCGGCTCGGCGCGGGCACGCAAGGCGGCGAGGTCGGAGCCGGCCTGCGGCTCGGTCAGGTTCATCGTGCCCATCCATTCGCCGGACACGAGCTTTTCGAGATATTTTGCCTTGAGGTCTTCGGAGGCGTGTTTGTCGAGCGCTTCGACCGCGCCCATGGTCAGCGTCGGACCGATGCCGAAGGCCATGGCGGCGGAGTTCCACATTTCGAGCGCCGCCACGCCAAGCATGGTCGGCAGTGCCTGGCCGCCATACTCCTCGGGCCCCGAGAGCGCGTTCCAGCCGCCGTCGATCCAGCGGCGATAGAGCTCCTTCCAGCCGGGCGGCGTGGTGACGGCGGCACCCTTCAGCACCGTACCTTGTTCGTCGCCGATCTTGTAGAGCGGTGCCACCTCCTCGGTGGCGAAACGGCCAGCCTCGGCAAGGACGGCATCGACCAGATCCTCGCCTAGATCGCCGAACCTGCCGGCGTCGAGGGCGGATTTCATGCCCGACACGTGCTTCAAGGTGAACGCGATATCCTCGACCGGTGCTCGATACATGCCGCTTCCTCCTCCCGATACATCGGCCCGGTCAACCCTGGAGCCGGTGCCGCTGCAAAACCATCCGCCCTTTGGTCAGTCTCTCTTCTTCTTTTTACGTAAACGTCAAATTTTGTCACGCTGATTTTGCAATCGCGTTCGCATGCATTAGATTCGATCAGGCACAAACCATCGACCCGAATGTCCCATGCTCGCCAGACCCGACGCCTATCGCTGCAGCGAATGCGGCCTGCCCTACCGGTCGGAGGGATTCTGGTATTATCAGGGCAAGATCGAGAACGGCGCCGCCTACTGGTCGGATCGCGGCATATTGTGCTCGCCGCAATGCTCGCTGGCCCACCACCGCAAACGCGCGACCGATGGCACGTTGCGGCAAGAACCAGCGCCTGACCCGTTCGAGGTTCAGCCATTCACGCAACGCTGAACGCGGCACTTGATATGTACGGTCAAAACCCGTACATATCGTCCTAGAGGTGATCGTGATGCCAAACCAACAGACCCGTACCGCCCGTCTCGAAGCTCGGATCTCACCGGATATGCTGAGTGTGGTGAAACGTGCCGCCGAAATCCAGGGCCGCAGCGTCAGCGACTTCGTGGTCTCCGCAGCGCAGGAAGCTGCACAACGCACCATTGAGGAGACTGCTATCATCCGCCTGTCCATCGAGGATCAGCACGCTCTGGTAGAAGCCATTCTCAATCCACCCGAACCCAATGAAGCGCTGCGCAAAGCTGCCGACGCCTACAAGCGACTTGTCGTCGAATCCCGGTGAGTCTAGACCTGATCATCGCGCCGCTGGGCGGATCGTATGATCGTAAGGCATTCAGTTGTGGCGTGCTGGCACTCGACCACTATCTACGCGAGCAGGCGAGCCAGGACGTCAAACGCCGAATCAGCAACTGCTTTGTCGCCGCAGACCGTGATGTCGATCTCATTGCCGGATATTACACTCTTGCAGCGTCAAGCGTGCCCATAGCTTCGCTGCCACAAGACCTGACAAAACGCCTACCGCGTTATCCAGTCCTGCCCGTCATATTGATCGGAAGGTTGGCAGTCGATACCCGATATCAGGGACAACGAGTTGGATCGATATTGATCGTGGATGCGCTCCGGCGCTGCGCTCAAGCTGCTCCTGCCTGCTTCGCGCTGATCGTCGACGCCAAGGACGACAAGGCTGCGGTTTTCTATCGCAAACATGGTTTCACGCCATTTCAAGGCCACCCATTGTCGATGTTCCTATCGGTAGCGACGGCGTTGAAGCTGTTCGACTGACGCACCGCATTGCCTTGAAAGCATTTCCTTAACCATAGCGGTTCAGGATTTGCCTTTGATCAACGGGGATCCCCTGTTTGAAAAGGACGGCGCGCCTCCTTCGCCGCGCAGCGCTTCTCGCTTTCGCGGCGACGATGGCGCTGTCGATGGCGGCAAAGGCCTCGGATTTTTCCGAGCCCTGGAAGAACGCTGATCGCGCCCTGGTCGTCGACGCCTACGAATACAATTCCATCGACTGGGCCCAGCTCGCCACCGACAAGCGGGTCGTCGGCTTCATCAACAAGGCGTCCGACGGCATGCCGCCGCCCTATTTCTGTTTGGGCGACGACACCGAGGTGAAACTGTGCAAGGCACTGTGGAAACGCCACGCGGTGACGCGCGAGTTGTTCCAGACGCGCAGGGTCGTGGCCAAGGCGCTTGGCCTGAAATGGGGCGCCTATCATCTCGCCCGCCCCGGCAATCCGGTCGAGCAGGCCAATAATTTCCTCGATTTCGCCGAACCCGCGCCGGACGATCTCATGGCTCTCGACATCGAGGGCAATGATCCTTCGCAATGGATGTCGCTCGACGATGCCGAGGAATTCGTGCGCCAGGTGCATCGGCGCATCGGCCGCTTCCCGGTCATCTACACCAACGGCAAGACGGCCCGGTATATTGCCGACAACAGCTACAGATACAGGCTCCTGTCGCGGTTGCCGCTCTGGTATGCCCGCTACGTCAACGACATCGACGTGCATTTTCCGATGGGCAACTGGCAGGGCTACGCGCTGTGGCAGTTTTCGGCGCAAGCCAATTGCGGCAGGTTCCGCTGCCCTTACAGGGTCGCCGGCACGCCCAAGGACATCGACGTCAATGTCGCGCCGACGGACGCGGCCACACTGCGTGCTCAATGGCCGTTCGGTGGGGTCATCGACGTGCCGCCCGACTATCTCGCCTCGATACCGCTGCCGATCTCACGCGAAGCCGGCCTCGCAGGCAACGTCACCATCACCTATGCGTCGGTAGCAGCACCACCGACCTTCGAGGAGATGGTGGCAGCGCTGGGCACGCGCTGGACGAAATTTCGCGACGGTTTCCGCATGCCTGTCGTGAAGACGGTGCCGCGACGGCCGGGCTTCGGCATTGTCCAGTATGTCGCCTGGAAGCGGACCGAACAGCGTTCCCCCGCCCAACTCGACGCCGCCTTTGCCGTCGCCGATCCGCTCAGCACCGCTTCGACCGAGATATATCGCCGCCAGCGGTAGACTGCCGTCTCTCCAATAGAGATCTTCAGTTTGCCTGTTCGCGCGCCACGGCCTGCCAGCCGATGTCGCGGCGGCAGAAGCCATCTGGCCAGTCGATGCGGTCTAGCGCGGCATAGGCTCGTCTCTGCGCCTCGCCGACCGTACTTCCTGTCGCCGTGACATTGAGGACGCGGCCGCCATTGGCAACCAGCGCGCCGCTGTTGATGGCGGTACCGGCGTGAAATATCTGAACGCCGTCGCTCGCCGCGTCTTCGACGCCGCGGATGACCGACCCCTTTTCCGGCGTGCCCGGATAGCCCCTGGCCGCCATCACCACGGTGAGCGCGGCCTCGTCGCGCCAACGCACCGAAGTATGCGCAAGCTGGCCGTCGGTTGCCGCATTGAGCAGGACCAGCAGATCGTCCTTCAGCCGCATCATCAGCACCTGGCATTCCGGATCGCCGAAACGAGTGTTGTATTCGATCAGCCTCGGCCCCGTGTCCGTGATCATCAGCCCGGCGAACAGCACGCCGGCGAAGGGCGCACCAAGTTCAGCCATGCCGCGCATGGTCGGCTCGACGATCTCGCGCATGGTGCGCTCGACCAGTTCCGGCGTCATCACCGGCGCAGGCGAATAGGCGCCCATGCCGCCGGTGTTGGGGCCGGTGTCGCCATCGCCGACGCGCTTGTGATCCTGCGCGGTGCCGAAGGGCAGCGCGGTCTTACCGTCGCAGAGGCAGAAGAAGCTCGCCTCCTCGCCGGTCATGAACTCCTCGACCACCACCTCCGCGCCAGCGGCACCGAAGGAACCGTCGAAACAGCCATCGAGTGCGGCCCGCGCCTCATCCAGCGTCATGGCGACGGTGACGCCCTTACCGGCGGCTAATCCATCAGCCTTGATGACGATCGGCGCACCCATCTTTTCGACATAGGCCTTCGCGGAGGCGAGATCGCCGAAGCGGCCATAGGCAGCGGTCGGGATGTTGTATCGGGCACAGAGGTCCTTGGTGAAACCTTTCGAGCCTTCCAGCCGTGCGGCGGCCTTGGATGGCCCGAAGACACGAATGCCTTGCGCGCTCAGATCATCGGCAATGCCGGCGACCAGCGGCCCTTCCGGGCCAACCACGACGAGGTCGATTTCTTTCTCCCGGCAGAACGCGGCTACAGCGGCATGGTCGGCTATATCCAGTTTCACCAGTTCGGCCTCGCCGCCAATGCCCGGATTGCCGGGGGCTGCGTAAAGCCTGGTCAGCAACGGCGATGCGGCGATCTTCCAGGCGAGCGCATGTTCGCGGCCGCCGGAGCCGAGAAGAAGAACGTTCATGGCCACCTCTTGATGCCGATCTCTTACAGCACCCGCTATTGCTCTCTGGACGACGGGTCAAGGCATCAGGATGCTTTGATCGGAATTGCGCACGGGAACGTTATCCCCAGCCGAATATGGGCGCCGAACACGGCGCCCATATTCTGGCTCGAACTCAACCCTGGTAGACGATCGGAAACCAGTCCTCACGCAATCTCTGTCCCGGCTGCATGCCATGGCCATGATAGGGCGGCGAGGTGCGCCCCGGCCGTTCGACGTAGCGCGCATCGTCACCGACCCAGCGCAGCGACAGCGCCCGACGCCGCGCCGCGGTCAGATTGCCGCGCGCGCCATGCGCGGTCCTGAAGTCGAACAGGATGGCGTCGCCAGGCTCCATTTCCCATTCGAGAACCTTCAGGGACGGATCCTTGTCGGGATCGGGCACCGGCAGATAGTCGCCCTCGCCGGCATAGAAATTGCTGTCGTCGAGCCAGCGCACCGGCAGGATCATCTTGTCCCATTTGTGCGAACCGGCGATCAGCCGCAGCGTCGCCTCCTTCACCGGATCGATGGGTATCCAGAAGCTTACCGTCTGGCGGCCATCGACAAAGTAGTACGGAATGTCCTGATGCCAGGGCGTCGGCTTCTGCGTGCCGGGCTCCTTGACCAGCACGTGGTCGTGGAAGAACTGCGCGGTGCGTGACCGCATGACCGCCGCCGCCAGTTCGGCGGCCGGTGATTTCCGCACAACCTCGGCGAATTCGGGAATGCGCCCCCAGTTGCAGTAGTCGTCGAAGAAACTGCCGCGGCCGTTGGCGATGTCGGATGCTGCGGCGCTGCGGTTCCGCATGTTGCGCTCGATGCCGGCGGCAATCGTGTCGACCCAGCCCTTGAAGGCGCCACGGATGCAGACGGCGCCGTCACGCTGATAGTCGGCAATCGTCTTAGCGTCGATTGTCTGGGTGTCGATTGCGGAAGCCATGATGTTCTCCTCTTGGAAATGAACCGACTATCGCAACCAGCCTTCATTGAGTAAAATAATAATTTTCCATTCAGCACATAGAGTGTGCCTATGAACGTGACCCTTACGCAGTTGCGCTACCTTGTCGCCGTGGCGCGTCACGGCAGTGTCACCGGCGCGGCAAAGGTGCTGAACGTCTCGCAGCCGTCGATTTCGGTGGCCATCGACGCGGTCGAAAAGAATTTCGGCCAGAAGCTGTTCGTCCGCCAACGTGGAAGCGGCGTGTCACCGACATCGTTTGGCCGCGCCGTCGTGGCCAAGGCAAGACAGGTTCTCACCGAAACGGACGAACTCATCGGCCTGGGTTCAAGCAAATCAGCTGTCAGCGGTGAGCTCGTGCTGGGATGCTTCGAGGACTTGGCACCTTTCTTCGCGCCGGCCCTGATCCGCGCCTTCTCCGAACGCTATCCAGCCGTCAAGGTGATCGTTCGCGACGAGACGTTCGAGACGCTTGGGCGGCGACTCGGCGATGCGGCCATAGATCTCGGCCTCACCTATGATCTCGGCCTGCCGACGCATTTCGCCCGAATCCTGCTGCGCGAACTTCGCCCGCACGCGCTGTTGCCGCTAGGCCATGCCCTGGCGGATCGCCCATCGGTCAGCCTTGCGGATCTGGCCGCCTATCCGCTGATCACGACGGACCAGCCGCACAGCTGGCAGCACATGCTCGACCTGTTCCGCAGCCGCGGCCTGGCGCCAGTGGCCGATACGACGACAAGCTCGTTCGAACTGCAGCGCAGCATGGTCGCAAACGGTTTCGGCGTCGCGGTCAGCTATACCCGCCCGCACGGCGACCGCAGCTATGACGGGCTGCCGCTGATCTGCAAGCCGCTGTCCGATCCGCTACCGATGCAGCGGATCCTGCTCACCTATGACACGCATCAGCGTGTGTCGAATGCGGCGCTGTCCTTCATCGAAATAGCCAAGGGTTGGTTCGCCACCCGCGACATCTTTGCTTCGTGAAAGGGCGACGGACGCCACTCCTACGCTTGCCGCTTGACGGTTTCCGCCGCTGCTGCCACTCCATGGACATGGAAACTATCCAGTCGAAAACGGCGCAGGGCCGTGTCGCCGATGCGCCGAACGGCCACTGGGTCTATCGCGTGCTGCCGCGCTCGATATGGCCCTATGCGCAGCTTGCCCGGTGGGACAGGCCGATCGGCTGGCAGCTGCTGCTGTGGCCGTGCTGGTGGTCGGCGGCACTCGCGGCGAGCGCCTATCCGCGCCCCGGCGACCCGCTGCTGTCGCTGCTGCCGGCGCCCTGGTATCTCGTGCTGTTCCTGGCCGGCGCCATCGCCATGCGCGGCGCCGGCTGCACCTACAACGACCTCGTCGATCAGGACATCGACAACCAGGTCGAGCGCACGCGCTCGCGGCCGCTGCCGTCGGGCAAGGCGACGCGCCGGCGGGCATGGCTGTTTGTTGCCCTGCAGGCGCTGGTCGGCCTCGCGGTGCTCGTCCAGTTCAACAGCTTCGCCATCCTGCTCGGGATCTGCTCAGTGGCTGTCATCGCCATCTATCCGTTCATGAAGCGGATAACCAACTGGCCGCAACTGGTGCTTGGCCTTGCCTTTTCCTGGGGCGCGCTGATGGGATGGGCGGTCGAGTTCGGCGATCTCGATGGACCCGCGATCATGCTCTATATCGGCTCGATCCTATGGGTGATCGGCTACGACACGATCTACGCGCATCAGGACAAGGAAGATGACGCCATTGTCGGCGTGCGCTCGACGGCACGCCTGTTCGGCGACAACACCAAATCGTGGCTGGCAGGGCTCTATGGCGGCGCGCTGATCTGCTTTGCCATCGCCTTCGCCTCGGCGCAGGCGCCGGTGGTGGCGCTGGCCGGACTGATCGCCGCCGGCGCCCATCTGGCCCGGCAGATCGCGGTTCTGGATATCGACAATCCGGACCAATGCCTGCGGCTGTTCAGGTCGAACAACCAGGTCGGCTGGCTGATCTTCCTCGGCCTGATCGGCGGCGCTGTGTGGGTGGCGGTGAAGCCGCTGGTTTAGCGCTAAGTCCCTCGCCCAGGCCCTTCGCAGGCTCAGGGCGTTCGAAGCTCGAAAAGCCAAGCAATTGGCTTTTTCGTCCGCTGTCGCGGACCGCTTCTCACTCCCGCGAAATGATTTCCTGGCCGTCGATGACCAGCCTGAGACCGAGGGCGCCAGCCCTGCGGCGGGCGAGGAAGCGCGGGCGGCGCGTGTGGGAAACGCGGCCCTTGCGGCGATCCTGCGGCGGCAGCGTCTTGATGGCGGCGCCAAGCGATTCTTCCAGGGTACGGGCAACGCCGTCCGACTCGATCAGCAGCATCGGCAGACGGTAAGCGTCGGCCCAGGCGCGCCAGTCGGCGGCGACATCGTCGAGATCGTCGGCAACCAGCAGCGGCACCGACAGCATCGGATCGTTGTGCAAGAGTTCCAGGGTCACGGTGACATTGCCGTCCGGATCCTCCATGGCGCGGGCGGCAACGCCGCGGAACGCATTGGCGGGCAGCACGACAATCGCGGGCAGGCCGCTCATCTCGAGCATGCGGCGGATCACGGCGCCACGCTGGTCGATGGTGAAAGTCACGTCGCCGTAGTCGTCGCGGGTCGCGTAGCTCACCACTTGCGGCAGGCGAAATGGGTCGAGACGCATGTTGCGTCCCGCCCAGACTGGCTTCAGTCCGGTGTTCATAGATTGCCTTCCTGTCTGTCTCCTGAGAGCCGGTGTCCGGTTCTCTCCGGGCCGGTTTTTCCAGCCTCGTTTGTACGGAGACAGTAGCGCGGGCTCCTTACCGCCCCGCTTAAGAAAGTCGGTTAAATTTTGCTGATCTCAGGGATGGTTATCGGAATGCCACCAGCCACAAGGCGTTGAAAGGATCAGATAACCTTACCGGGATTCATGATGCCGGCCGGGTCGAAGGCGGCCTTCACCCGGCGCATCAGATCGATCGCTATCGGTGGCGCGGTGGCGATCAGCTCGTCGCGCTTCAACTGGCCGATGCCGTGCTCGGCCGAGATCGAACCGTGCAGGCTGCGCACGACGTCGTGCACCGCCTTGTTCATGGGATGATAGAGGGCAAGAAATGCCTCGTCGTCGCCGTCGACAGGCCGTGAGATGTTATAGTGGAGATTGCCGTCACCCATATGGCCGAAGCAGACCACGCGGGCGCCGGCGCTCACCGACGCCACCGCGGCGGCTGCTTCTTCGATGAAGCGCGGGATCGACGCGATAGGCACCGAAATGTCGTGCTTGATCGAGGCACCCTCCGGTTTCTGCGCCTCGGGCAGTACCTCGCGGAAATTCCAGAAGGCATCCCCCTGCCCGAGACTCGCAGCGATGACGGCGTCGCCGACGAATTCCTGTTCAAGACCGGCCGAGAGCACGTCCTCGATCAAGGCTCTCGAATCTTCCGATGAACGGCCGGACGAGATCTGCATCAGCACATACCATGGCCAATCCTCGATCAGCGGCCGCGTCACGCCTTGGGTATGCGCGAGCGTGAAATCATATGGCCGCTTGCCGATCAGTTCGAAGGCGGTCAGTGCTGCCCCGGCGCGGTCGAATGCCAGGCTGAACAGGGAGAGCGCGGCTTCGGGCGACGACAGGCCGACGAAGGCGACGTCCCGACCCTTCGGCTTCGGAAACAGCTTGAGCACGGCGGCGGTGATGACGCCGAGCGTGCCTTCGGCGCCAACGAACAGGTTCTTCAGATCGTAGCCGGTGTTGTCCTTCTTCAGCTTGCGCAGATCGTCGAACACCTCGCCGGTAGGCAGCACCACCTCGACACCGAGGCAGAGTTCGCGCGCATTGCCGTAGGCAAGCACGCCGGTGCCGCCGGCGTTGGACGACAGGTTGCCGCCGATCTGGCAGGAGCCTTGCGCGGCCAGCGACAGCGGAAACAGCCGGTCGGCGGCATCGGCCGCCTCCTGCAGCGTCTGCAGGATGACGCCGGCCTCGACCGTCACTGTGTTCGACAGGACATCGATCTCGCGGATGCGGTTCAGCCGCGAAAGCGACAGGATGATCTCGCGGCCGGACCTGTCCGGCACCTGGGCGCCGACCAGCCCGGTGTTGCCGCTTTGCGGCACGACCGGCGTGCCTGTCTCGGTCGCCAGCCGCATGATCCGGCTGACCTCGTCGACGCTGCCCGGCCGCAACACCAGCGATGTCACGCCGTGCCAGAGCCCGCGCCGCTCAATGAGGTAAGGCGCGATATCCTGCTCGCCACGCAGCGCATATTTGTCGCCGACGATCGCCGCGAAGCGATCGATGAGTGCGGGATCCAGTTTGGCTGAATTTTCGGTCATGCGGAAAACTATGTCGTGGGCAGCGTGTTGTCACGAGGGGCGGCGGCACGCAAAAGCCGGTCGTTGATCGCCTCGCCCAGGCCGTCGAAGGGAACCGACTCGACGGCGATGGTCCGCGCGCCGCTGCGGTCAAGCTCCTGCATAAAGGCGAACAGGTTGCTCGCCGCTTCGCGCAGGTCTCCGGTTTCGGATAAGTTGAGGAAAGCGGCGGCGTGTCGCCAGCCTGCCGCCCGTTGGCCGCCGAAGCCGAGCAGGGCTTCGCCTTCGCTGACCGTCCCGGCATTGAGCCGCATCGCAGCACACGGCGCATAGTGCGAGGCAAGCATGCCGGGCGCCTCGACGCCAGCGGCGCCGCCGCGCAACAATTCCATGCCGATGGCCGCCTCGATCTCCCCGGCGGCAATGCCACCGGGCCTCAGCAGCCGCATTCTGTCCCCCTCGGCCTTGACGATGGTCGATTCCAGCCCAACCGGCGTCGCGCCGCCATCGACCACCAGCTTTATCCGCGCGCCGAGATCGGCCGCCACCGCTTGCGCGGTCGTCGCGCTGATCCTGCCGGATGAATTGGCGCTGGGCGCGGCAAGCGGGCGACCGAGCCTGGCGATCAGGTCGCCGCCAAAGCCCCTCGGCATGCGCAAGGCGATCGTATCGAGCCCGGCCGTGACCAGCGGATGGATGCCGTTGCCGGGCCGTTGCGGCAGCACCAGCGTCAGCGGCCCGGGCCAGAATGCCAGCGCCAGCTTCTTCGACAGCGGATCAAACCGCGCGAGGCGCTCTGCCATCGCCATGTCGGCGACATGGGCGATAAGCGGGTTGAAGCGCGGCCGTCCCTTGGCTTCGAAGATGCGCGCCACGCCGATGCCGTTGGTGGCATCGCCGGCAAGCCCGTAGACGGTTTCCGTTGGGATGGCGACGACATCGCCACCCCTGAGCAGCGCCAGCGCCTGCTCCATCGCCTCGCCGACGGCAAGAATTTCAGCCACTCTCGTCACCTCGCAGATGCGGGTGCGTAATACGATGGCAGCCGTTGGGCAAGTCGGCTGTTGGGCAAGGCGCTGTTTGGCAAATCGGGCATTGGCGATTTATCAATTCCTAAAATGCGATGCTTCCACGAAAGCCGGCATCAATTCCGGCCCGCTATTGTGCAGCTTCTGGGCAAAGGGGAGCGGTCATCGTGTCTGTGCGTATCCTGCTGGGTATAATTCTTGCGGCGCTAACTGGCGGGGCCCAGGCCTCGTCTCTCGTTTTTCCGGGCGCGTCGTCCTCGACACCGTCGATCATCAGGCTGGGCGCACCTATGGCCAGCGGTGCGAAGTCGGTGGTGGCGGTCGGTGATGCCCAGCCCGACGTCACCTTTGAGAAGGTGGCGGCGATCCCGGACAGGCCCGAGGCCAGGCATGGTTTCCAGCCGGGCCCGATGGTCATTCGTGGCGGCGTTACCGGTCCCGCCTTCTCGGCACCGGCGCCAACCGCCGCACCCGCGACAGATGTCGCGCCGGCGGCAGGCACCGCGCCGGCGCCAGGCATGGCGCCGGCAACAGCCACCGCCTCCGCGGCCCCCCCGGGGAACGCCGAGAACCAGTCCACCCCGCCGAGCGCCCCAGCGCAGGCAGCAGGTCAGCGGCTGCCTCCCAACGGCTATACCAAGTAGCCTTGGCTCGAAGATTAGCCTGGCATTGATGGCGTGACTTGACGGCGGTCCGGCGCCCAGCGCACCATTGCCGGGCAAATCCCATCCCGGTTTATCGCCGCTGGATACCATCGCCTAGATTTCGTCAGGCGGCTCTGGCAGACGGGATTTCATCGTTAGGGGTAAAGGGGGTTGATCATGAGAAAATCTGGAATCGTCACCGCGGCCGGGCTTCTGCTGGCGTCGTTGCTTGGTGGCGCGGCTCATGCCGACGACATGCTGGGATCTTATGTCGCGCGCATTTCCGATCGGGACCATCAGGCGAGTGACGGCTATGCACTGGACAACGCCGCGCAAATGGTGCGGCAGGACCGCGCCAACTGGCACAAATTCCACCGCCGCGACAGCGACGATGAGGGCGATCGCTGGTTCAGGACCAATGCCCAGCGCGCCGATCTGCAACGCATGCTGGAGCGTGGCGGCGCGATGAGTTCATCGACCAAGCGTGCCATCGTCAATGGCGAACCGCTGATCCAGGTCGACGTCTACGAAAACAGCGTGCGCGTCAGCGTTCTCGAGAACTGACCGGGCCGTCACCCGGGACGACTGACAAGTCGGCATCGGGGAAGACTGACGAAAAAGGCGGCGCGTCAGCGCCGCCCTGCCATCGATAGGATCGACAGCTGAAAAAATCAGGCTGCTTCTTCCTTGTCGTCGTTCTCTTCGGACTCGCCGTCTTCAGCTTCTTCTTCGGACTTTTCGTCCTCGCCTTCAGCCTTCACGCTGTCCTCGGCGTCGTCTTCATCTTCGCCTTCTTCATCGTCGCCGTCTTCGTCGTCATCCGACAGGTCAGCGGCTTCGACCGCGGCGGCCGCGGCATGATCGAGGATGGTTTCGGAAGCAGATTCAAGCGCCTCGGCGGGAGCCGGGGTTTCTTCTGTCACTTCGATGTCGTGATCGGAATTCATGGAAGCCTCCGTGGGTTGGGGAACATGTCCCTTTTGCCACGGAGAGATCATCGTCATATGACTGTAAGCCGGCTCGAACGGCCGGTGGCAAAGAATATTTTCTTCGCCTTAACCGGCAATCTTCGAGAAATCCGCGACCTGACCGGTGGCCGCGCGGATGCGGGCGAGCAGGGCCAGTCGGTTGCCGCGCACCGCCTGGTCCTCATCATTCACGAGAACATGTTCAAAGAATGAATCAACCGGTTCGCGCAACACGCTAAGCGCCAGCAAGGCGGCGGAAAAGTCATCGTTTTGAATCGCTTCGCCGGCTTGCTTCTCAGCCTGATTCACCGCTGCAAACAGAGATTTCTCGGCATCCTCGCGCAACAGCGCCGGCTCAACGGTTTCGGCGACCGCCGTTTTCTTCTTCTCCTCGGCGGCCAGGATGTTGGCCGCACGCTTGGTGCCGGCTAACAGGTTCTTGCCATCCTCGGTGTCGAGGAAGGAGCCGAGCGCCTCGACCCGACGGACGATCTGCAGGAGGTCGTCGTTCGGCGAATGGCCAATCTCTCCCCTTGTGGGGGAGATGGCCGGCAGGCCAGAGGGGGGCGCTTCGCGCTGAGAGGTCGGCGGGACAGCGCCCCCCTCTGTCGGCTTCGCCGACATCTCCCCCACAAGGGGGGAGATTGGGCGCGAACCTGCCGCCAGCACCGCGTCGATCAAGTCGTGCCGGGCGCCCTGATCGCGGAGGTAGACTTTCAGGCGGTCGTGGAAGAAGGATAGGAGGTCCCGATCCGCGCCGCGACTAGCCTTCTCAAGTTCGAACGCACCAGTATTGAACAGTAGGTGGCACAGCGATTGCGAAAATGTGGAAAAGGGGAAAGGCACCAACATCCCCGCCACTTGCACGGTGATTCCCGTCTCTGAGTTCATGACGCGCGGCCAAATTTTGCCCTTGTGCTCAAGCCATTCACGAAATTCACTAGGTGATAAATTGAGTAGCGCTATTTCGCGCGCCAGGGCTATCTCATGTTCGGCATAGTTTTGTGCCGCACTATCGATCAGATCGAACAGGCGAAGACTTAACCCATTCTCCACTATCAGCCTAACCACACCCAGCACCGCTCTACGCAGCGCATAGGGATCCTTAGATCCAGTCGGTTTTTCGTCGATGGCCCAGAAGCCAACCAGTGTATCCAGCTTGTCGGCAAGGGCGACAGCCACCGACACCGGATCGCTCGGCACATAATCGGACGGGCCTTGCGGCTTGTAATGTTCCTCGATGGCTGCGGCCACGGATGGATGTTCGCCCTGGAGCAGGGCGTATTTGCGGCCCATCGCGCCTTGCAATTCGGGAAACTCGCCGACGACTTCAGTGGTGAGATCGGCTTTGGCGAGAACCGCGGCGCGACTTGCAAGCTCGGCAATCTCCCCCCTCGAGGGGGAGATGTCGCCGACGCCGACAGAGGGGGTCGGCACGACTGGACGCGACGCCCCATCGCGGCCAGAGCATGCCGGCGCTTCATGCGCGGCGACCCCCTCTGGCCTGCCGGCCATCTCCCCCACGAGGGGGGAGATCG